>DASWJH010000004.1 GCA_036397255.1 Nitrospiria bacterium | reverse complement strand
CCGCTCCCCGATAGAGGCATTCGAGGACAGGCTTCGCGGGAATGACGGGAAGGGCCTGGATTTCCGCTTTCCCCTGCCTGCAAGTGCCCGCCGGACAGGCGGGTAATGACAAAATTTACCCACTCACTTCCACGATGAGCCTAAAATATAAATATAGGTTTATTCAATTTCATTTAATCGCCATTTAAAATATTTTATGCCCTATTTGATACGGGAAAGCTTAAACCCATAAAAGAACAAAAGGTCCACTTCTCTTTATCTGAAATTCCTAATTTTTTCAATGTAAAATTGGAGAAATGGAAATCAGTGGAGTTTATGAAGAAAGAGAAATGGCTAACTGTCCCATCCTTGAAAATATCTGTTCAAGCTCAGTATGGTTTTCGGGTTGACCTTTTCTAATAACAAACAGCTTCCCTTCATCTATTTGAAAACCTTTAAGGTTTTTATAAACATTCAGGAGGTCCATCCGCCGTCCCGCATTAAGAAAATGCTTTACCTCAATGGAACTTTTCCCTTTTACCACAAAGGTTTGATCAAATAATGAATCGCCTATTTTAATTCCCTGAGCCCCAATCATTTTACCGATTTTACTCCAATAGGTCTCCGGGTAGATTTTACACTAGGGGCATTAGGCATCTCCAGAGTCATGCGCGTGAATTTTTTATAACCGTTTTCCCTATTTCCAACGGTAATGGTTTCCAATACAAAAGGAAATCCTTGATTCTTTCCTTTGAAAATTAAATCCCTTAGCCCTGGTTCTACCGAGGTTAAAGTACTATTTTTAAACGGTTCTAAAACCATTTTTAAATTAATTTCTTTGACCTTCGTCAGTTGAGGTTTTTCCTCCACGAGACCCTTTGCTTCAGCAAACCTTTGCCATGCTTGGTTGACCACCTTCCCATACGCCATCTTTTGCCTTATCGAATGAAAAATAAACCCCCCTGAGAAAATTAAAAAAACAGAGAAAAGGAGAACTTCTAATTCCATAAAAAACTCCAAACCAATTCTTTTTTTCAAGTCTGGTCTTTAAATTAAGGTTGCCCCTTCTTTCATATTTTTTCGAAGTGTTTCCGTAAATTCCCGCAAAACATAATCCGAAGGAAAAAACCGTTTGGGAATAAAATGAGCATAATGTGTATCGATAAAAATGTAAATTTGGTTTTGGGTCTCCTCTACGGCCTTGATTCCTTTCCAATGGGTTAAGCAGTTAAAGGCCTTAGTCTCCTCCGTAAACCCTTTCTCATCCACCATATATTTATGATGGCCCAGTATGGACCCATTATCTAATGGGAGATTTTTTGGAACTGTCCTATAAAGCGGTATCAGGAATAAGATCACAAAAACAAACAAAACAAGAACCACTGCGGCGGTAATCGGCTCAAGGTGAAAAGAAAAAATTCCAAAATGACGCAGTGCATTCAACCCGATTCCTATAATTAAACCAATGACCAGCATATGAAAAAACCCGAAAAAGGGAGGTTCAATATTCTTAAATTTTTTTCCCACCTTCTGCTGAAGATAGGCATAGGCCTCCGCAAAATCTTCTCTGGTGATATTTCCTTCCACGCTAATTTCCATATTTCAAAAGCTTCAAAGGGAAAACAAATTTCAACCTATTCCCATTTTATTTGGGGGATCTAGGGGTAAATAATGAAACACAACAACACCATCCTTTATTAAAGCAATAAAATCAAGTATATCTGGAACCCTCTTACTGTCAAGCAAAACATCTTTTAAGAAAACTTATCTTGTCAAACCATAAGGTTTTTAGTAGGGTACCTGCCAACACAGGAAAGGTAAAGAATCAAATGGAAAAATCAAAAAGAAAAATAGCATTACTCGCCCATGGAGGCGCGGGCAATCATCCTGCAAACAAAAAACAGCTACAAAAATTATCTGAGGCCATTCAGGAAGGATACTTAAATTTGAAACATGGAGGAACCAGCCTGGATGCGGTTGAAACCGTAATTAGACTCCTGGAAAACAGCACCCTTTTTAATGCTGGGACTGGATCCTTTTTGCAGCTAGATCAGCGTTGTCGAATGGATGCCTCGATCATGGAAGGAAAAAATTTAAAGGCCGGAGCCGTAGCTGGAATTGAAGAGGTTCTCAATCCGATTCAGGCGGCTCGTTTGGTCATGGATAAAACCTCCCATGTGTTAATGACCGGGGAAGGGGCAAAAAAACTCGCCAAATTTTACAAACTCCGAAAGGCGGCGCTCCCCACGAAAAAAAATGTGGAACGCGTAAAAGATATTTTAAATTTAAAGAACCAAACCGTAAAACTTTTCAAAGCTTTTTATCCCCATGAAACCGTGGGGGCGGTTGCTTTGGATTTCTCAGGAAATGTCGCCGCGGGAGCCTCAACGGGGGGAATCCCCACCATGCTTCCAGGCCGTATCGGGGATTCACCTTTAATTGGTTCGGGGATTTATGCTGACAATGAATCCGGAGCGGTATCCATGACCGGTTGGGGAGAAAGTATCATCCGTCTAAGTGTCGCAAAAGAAATCTGCACCCATATTCAAAATGGGGTTTCTCCCCTTCAGGCAACCCAAAGAACATTAAAAAGATTAATCAAGAAAATCAAGGGCCATGCAGGTGCTATTGTACTAAACAAAAAAGGCCAATTCGCTCTCCTTCACACCACTCCTTATATGTGTGCAGGGTATTGCCTGCAAGAAAACCAAATCCTGGTTGGAAATAGTTTTAAAAAAATTCAATGAATTGGAAAATATTTAAAGAGAAAACCCTTTTCAAACAATGTGGACTCCTTCCAGAAGTCAAAAACACTAAATATTTCCCCAGAACACAATATTTCCACTGTTAATCGATGGATAATAGGCATTTTTCGTCCCCTCTTTTGTCCAAGAGCCTCCTCAATCTCCCCTCCGTGCTTTTGTGATTGACAGAAGGAACCGAAGATGGCTATTTTGAGGGTACTTTTGAAAGTTACCTAGGGCTGGATTACCAGACATTCGATCTGACTATTTTCTAAAGTTTTAAACCGTTTTTTCGGTAAATTCGATTCGGAAGAATTTCTTTATAACGATATTTTTTTGTTTGAATTCGAAGTTGTTCTAGGTTCGGTGAAACATGCATAAACCCAGCCTCATGGTCAGAAATATTAGTTATAATCAGTCCGTCTTTGCTGAGTGCGTTATGAATGCGATCAAAATAACAAAGGGGTTCAAACACGTGTTCGAAAAACTCAAGAGCAAAGCAAACGTCACATTCAGGTAAATCCGGTATCGGGATATCAACCGTGCAATCTAAAAACGATGTAGAAATATTTGTTTCGGTTGCCAGCCATAACAGGAACTCTTTACGATAAGTGGGAATATCTGCTAACACCAGTTCAACCTGAATTCCTTTTTGCAGCAGGTAATATGCCAGCGTTCTTGACATCTGCGCAAGCCCGCAACCGAAATCAAGGATGGTGATCTTAGAACGTCCGATAAGTTCTCGAACTAATGGATCGTTTTCATGCCATACCGGCTCAGCATAGGACAACATTCTGAGGAAATGCAGGTGACCATGGAATTTATAGGAATTAAAAACCTCGCCCTGATTGTCATCCACAAAAACTTTAAAAAGATTTTGTGATAACTCACAATAAAGGCGGAATTCTTTACCACCATGTCCGTTTGGAATAGACATCCATGACTTCAGATACCGTTCACGGCTTTCATCAATCGAAATATTTAAGCGCTCCGCATTCCAGTGCACAAACATTTCCTGTGTAAACGTCAACTTATCAAGTCGCTTACCTTTTCCAATACTTCGCAGGAGACGATGGACTTTTCGAGAAGATCGTATCTTTTGCAACATAAATCTGTAGATCACTTACCCCCTAACCACTGGTATACATGGGGCCTTAAATAATTGCGTATAGCTCCCTCCTTTATGCTCGAGGTAAAGCAAAAGCAGAAATATGAGCAATTATTTATGCCGTAATGTATAGATAGAAAAATCAAAATTTAAGGAAAAGTCTACATCAATAAAATTTAGTTATCAACGACCTTTTTGTTGGATTTTTCAAGGAGTACATGTGGGTGTGGGACATCTCGGGAGGAGAGCGGTCCTGTCTCTCTTATACAGTAATACTGCTTCCTCATCGTAATCGTCGTTTTTCAAGTTTTTCTTTCTCGAGCAATAGTAGGTGCAGTTAATAATTCTACTTCCTTCTTATAATATGTAATAGAGTACCTTACTAAAATAGTGTAGATTTTCCCTTGAAACCTAATAAAACCATTTTTAATTTTCTTCCATCAGGTTCTTCAAAAGTAACCAATTAGGGTTTAATAACGTCCAAGGTTCCTGGAGCGAAATTCAAAATACCGCCATTCATGCGGTATTTGGGTTTGCAGGAATCATTAGGAAGGAAAATGAATACTATAGATGGAATAACAACAATCGGACTGATAGCAGCAGTTCTTACCACTCTCTCCTTTTTGCCCCAGGCCATTAAAACCATAAAGTCCCGACACACCAAGGATCTTTCCTTGCTCATGTATGCCATACTTACCACAGGGGTTTTCCTATGGTTTGTTTACGGAATTCTTCTCGGGAATGTACCTCTTATGCTTGCGAATGGAATCACCTTGTTTTTTACTGCCACCATCCTGGTTATGAAAATAAAGCATAAGTAATCTCATTTATCTATCCTCAGGTGACCTGCCATAAGAAATTCGTCCAAAATTTGGGATAGACTTTGGGAATGTTGAAGGGCCCAGGTTGAATTTCATTTCGTATTCAACGGTTCTTTTATGTTTCCTAGTTACCACTTTGAAGAAAGAAACCTTAAAAAGATTGGGTCTTCGTGTAATCGAGTGGGTAAAAATTGTTAAAAAGTGGTTAAGGTCCATACAGGGCAAGGGTCAAGTCAAAGTCATTCTGTGGTTGAAGCCTTTGAAGTATTAGATGTTCCTGCAAAATCCAGTTCGTCATTCCCGAATGGCTTTATCGGGCCCGCCTGCCGGCAGGCAGGAATCCAGGATTCAAAAAATCAACATCTTCTGGATTCCTGCTCCCCGATAGAGGCATTCGAGGACAGGTTTCGCGGGAATGACGGGAAGGGCCTGGATTTCCGCTTTCCCCTGCTTGCAAGTGCCCGCCGGACAGACGGGTAATGACGAAATTTACCCACTCACTTCCACGATGAGCCGGAATTAAATACTTTTTTTGTTTTTAATTCCAGAATCCTTTTTTTTCTATATATACCAAACTCTTAATTGCAAGAGTGGAAAGGAATGGAGGCGGCGGGCGGGATCGAACCGCCGAATCGCAGTTTTGCAGACTGCTCCCTTAACCACTTGGGTACGCCGCCCAAAAAAAGAATGGATTTCGTAACAATCCTCCATGAAGATTATATTATATTTACCAAGAACCGCGGTCTGTAGTCAACACGTTTTCTAAATAAACAAAGACTTAGATGCCCAAACCCTATTGACTTCACGACGATCCTAGGGCTATAGTGACCCGGTGTAAAAAGGGGTCCCCCATGAATATTAGAGCAATCAAAGGTATCAAAGATGTTCTTCCCGGAACTGTTGAAATTTGGCAGTGGATCGAAGGAGAAACCCGGAAGCGATTGGAAGATTATGGATTCTCAGAAATAAAAATCCCAATTTTTGAAATAACCGAACTATTTACGCGGGGGATTGGAGAAACCACCGATATCGTTGAAAAGGAGATGTACACTTTTGAGGACCGGGATGGCAAAAAAATTACCCTTCGACCCGAAGGGACCGCGTCCGTGGTACGTGCCTATATAGAACATCGCCTCTTTGATGGAAACCCTTTGGCTAAACTGTATTATATTGGGCCCATGTTCCGGCATGAGCGTCCCCAAGCCGGACGGTTAAGGCAATTTTATCAAATTGGCGCTGAAATGTTAGGGTCCCAAGCCCCTTTGGTTGACGTTGAACTCCTGGCGTTGTTGAATGATCTATTCTCATCTTTAGAAATTCCCACCCTTGCACTGGAAATCAATACCGTTGGATGCGAGACCTGTCGACCCAATTTCAAAAAGGCACTTCAAGGCTTTCTCCGGGATTTCATAACCGTCCTCTGCCTAAACTGCCAACGCCGGATTGACACAAACCCCTTAAGGGTCTTGGATTGCAAGGAAGAGGGGTGCCGTAAAATAACGAAATCTGCCCCCTCCATTCAGTCCTACCTTTGCCCTTCCTGTAAACCTCACTTCAACACCGTTCTAGACGGACTTTCTCACCTCGAAATCTCCTATCAGATTAATCCCAGGTTGGTCAGGGGACTAGATTACTACACCAAAACCGCATTTGAATTTACCTCTACTTCCCTAGGAGCACAAAATGCCGTGGCCGCAGGGGGCCGTTATGATGGTTTGGTTCAGACGCTTGGAGGGCCGGAAACCCCGGGAATCGGTTTTGCTCTTGGAATGGAACGGTTGGTTTCTTTGGTTAAAAAAGAAAAAATTTCGCCTACTTCTCTTTCTTGCTTTATTGCTGTTCTTGGAGAAAAAGCGCAAAAAACCGCATTGAGCATTGCAACCCAACTTCGAACCAATGGGTTTCGGGTAGAAATGGAACACCAGAACACAAGCTTGAAAAGCCAAATGAGAAGGGCCAATAAACTTGGGGCACGTTATGTAGTGATTTTAGGCGAGGACGAACTACAAAGGGGAAAGGTCACCCTCCGAAACATGGGAAATAAAGAGCAAAACGAAATTGAAATCAAAGATCTTTCCGCTATTCTTGCCAAAGAGTCATAGCGGAATGTTTTTTTCTCATCATGGAGGAGGAGACGTTATTGCAGGTTTAATCCTAACCCCCCCCTTCCAGACCTTTTAACTATCCACAATTTCCTTCATTTCTTTTCCCGCCTTAAAAAAGGGAACGCGCTTGGCGGGAACCGAAACGGAACTTCCTGTCTTTGGGTTTCTTCCTTCCCTATTTCGCCGGGAACGGATTCGGAAACTTCCAAATCCTCGAATTTCCAACTTCTCACCCCGCGACAGGGTGTCCCGAATACTATTAAAAACGGTATTCACAATGATCTCGGTCTGCCGTTTGGTAAGACCATTTACCTTTTCAGATACCCGCTCAATTAATTCAGCTTTTGTCATGAATGAGACTCCCCTTTAGTGAGATAAATGTTAAGGATGCCAACAGTTTATGCCCCTAAATGAAGGAGATAGTCCAAACGGACAACCCCTCGTGAAAATCCTACTGACCCTATGGACCCTTGCCATTGGGTCCTAAAAAAGTCCATTAAAGAAAACTTTTTTTTGGTTTCAATTACTTTCGGTTTTCCCTTAATACCAACAATGTCAGCTGCTAATTGGATTGCATCCTGAAGATTACCTAATTCATCCACCAACCCCATTCCTTTGGCTTGGCGTCCGGTAAAAATTCGGCCGTCCGCTAAGGGTCTGACCTTCTCTTCCGAGAGCCCTCGGCCTTCCGCCACCGCTTCAATAAATTGATCATGGACATCATCCAAAACAGATTGAAGCAGTTTTTGTTCCCCCGGACTCATGGTACGAAAAGGGGATCCTAAATCTTTTTTCTCCCCACTTTTAATAACAACACTTTTAACTCCGACTTTTTCCATCAAACCTTCCACATTAGTGAGCTCCAAAATAACCCCAATGCTTCCGGTCAGGGTTCCGGGATTGGCAACAATCTTATCAGTAGCAGCCGCAATATAATATCCCCCTGATGCTGCCACCGATCCCATGGAGGTTACCACTTTTTTCCCGCCTTTTTCCCGAAATTTTTTTACCTCTTCATAAATTTCCTGTGAGGGGGCCACCGCCCCTCCCGGACTATCAATCCGGAGGAGGAGAGCCTTGACGGAAGGATTTTTTTCATATTTTTCTAACTCATCCAGTATTTCCTTTGAATCCAGGATAACCCCTTCAACCCGAATCAAGGCAATCCGCTCCCCACTGGTGTTTGATTTTTCCGCAGTCCAGGTTAACCAAAAAATACCAAGGAAAAAAATGATTCCCAGCCCAATCAAAATGGCCAAGCCCGTTCGCCAAGGGCCTTCTTTGGCCCTCATCGAATACATCCTCGCCTCAACGAATTGGAATGAACATTCACTTTAAAAAGTCTCTGACTCCTATTTTTTTCAACATTCCTTCTTATTTTTTTTGGAACTGCTCCGTTGGGCAATGGTTCCAAAGGTCTGGTCAGCCTGTTCCTGATTGCTGATATATTGATCCATTTCAGACCGATCCCCCTCTTTTTTGGGTTCCCGGATACTCAACCCGATTTTCCGCTCTACCGGGTCAATCTTTATTACCCTGGCTTCCAAGGTACTGTCTAGCTGAACACAATCCTCCAACCGTTTTTGGGGTTCTAAATCGGCCTCGCTAATGTGGATCAAGCCTTCCACTCCCTCTTCTAATTCCACAAAAACCCCAAATTCGGTAATTTTTACCACTTTACCAGACACACTACTTCCCACCGGGTATTTCTCTGGAATTTCGGATTCCCACGGATCACCTGAAAGTTGCTTGTAACCTAGTGAGAGCCGTTCTTTTTCCCGGTCTACTCTTAATACCACGGCTTGAATATCCTGACCTTTTTTAAAAACCTCGGAAGGGTGTTTGATATGTTTGGTCCAGGACAAATCCGAAATATGGATCAAACCATCAATTCCTTCTTCAAGACCCACAAATGCCCCAAATTCCGTCAGGTTTTTAATTTTCCCATCAATGGTGGAACCCACAGGATAGCGCTCTCCTACCAAATCCCACGGATTCGGAGCCATCTGTTTCATACCAAGTGAGATTTTCCGGTGCTCTTTGTCCACATTTAAAATGGCCACATCCACTTTATCTCCCACGGATACCATTTTAGACGGATGCCGGACCTCATGTCCCCAGGACATTTCGGAGATATGGATCAGCCCCTCTACCCCTTCTTCCAATTCGACAAAGGCCCCATAATCAGCCAAGCTGACAACCTTTCCCAGCGCTTTGGATCCTATGGGATATTTGGTATCAAGATTTTTCCAAGGATCGGGTGTTTTTTGTTTCACACCCAATGAAACACGGCCGGTTTCCTTGTCATATTTTAAAATGATAACCTGGACTTTATCTCCCACCGCAAAGAGGGCGGAGGGATGACTGATTCTGCCCCAGGACATATCCGTTACATGAAGCAACCCATCAATGCCACCCAAATCGATAAAAGCGCCGTATTCGGTAATATTTTTAATGACACCTTCAACCAATTGCCCCTCTTCCAAAGAAGCCAAGGTTTTTTGCCGCTTTCGGTCTCGGGACTCCTCCAACAAAACCCGTCGGGAGAGAACAATATTTCCCCGCTTATGGTTCATCTTAATAATTTTCATTTGAAAGCTCTTCCCAACCAGGGAATCTAAATCGCGAACGGGCCGGAGGTCAACCTGAGATCCCGGTAAAAAGGCTTTTACACCGATATCCACAATCATCCCGCCTTTGATTCGGGACAGGATTTTTCCGTCAACCACCTCTTCTTTATTGTAAGAGGCTTCAAGATCTTTCCAAATTTTCATTTTTTCGGCTTTTTCTTTGGAAAGAACCAGGTTCCCCTCGGTATCCTCTCTTTCTTGGAGGTATACCACAACTTTTTGTCCTATACTCAGGCTCTCAACACTTTCCTCAGTAAACTCCTCCAAAGGAATAATGCCTTCCGATTTATAACCGATATCAACCATGACGCCATCGGGTTCAATCGCAATAATCGTACCCTCGATGATGGTTCCTTCCACTAAATTTTTAAACGTTTCCTCATAAAGGGTTTCCATTTCCTCAGGACTATACTCATTGAAGGCATCCGCGGGTTTGCTTATCACACCTCCCTCCTGATTGGTTAATGAATCTTCTTGTTTTTCTGTTTGTGCCATATGTGAAAAGGCCTCCTTCTTTTTTAAATTTTTGCCCAAACCCAAAGGGATTTTTCTCCTCACCTTAAGGCTTGAACCCCACCATTCTACTACAAGATTTCCAAATCTACCAGTAAATTTCGCAAAAGTTTTTATAAATCCCCAACGGTACCCAAAACCGCTTTTTCCGCCTTTCTTTGATCCCCGGAGAGACTTGCTATTTCCTTCATAATGTGATCCGCCATTGCTTGATAGTCTAGTTTGGTTCCCTTGGGTTTTCGCCAATGAGAAAGATCCACCGGGGCCCCGTAGGTGATGGTCACAGGGGCAAGATGAAAAAACTTTCTACCCTTGGGGAGAACGTGATAAGTACCCTCTATATAAGCGGGAACCACCTGGACCCCCGTCATTGCCGCAATCATACCCACCCCGGCCTTGGCCTTTTGAAGCATCCCATTTGCCGTTCTGCTCCCCTCCAAATAAAACACCAGGAGATGCCCTTCCTCCAACTGCTTTTTAATTTCCACAACAGCGCCCCGGTCAATCCCTCTCCTTCGAATTGGAATTCCTCCCAGATAGCGCAAAAAGCGCCCTAAAATCGGGATTCGGAATAGTTCATTCTTTCCCACAAAATAGGCCCTCCGGGGAAGGGTGCAGCCCAAAAGTGGAATATCCAAATGACTGGCATGATTGGCGGCGATAATTAGAGGGCCTTCCAGAGGAACATGATCCAATCCATTCACTCGAAGATGAAAAAAAATCTTTGCCAAAAAAGAGATCAAAACATGTGCAATTCCATAGAGCATCGTTGGCTTTTTTTTAAAAAAAATTTGGGTTCAGGTTCTTATGAGAGTTAAACCATTCGCCCTTTCATTGGGAAACAGACCTGTTTCGGACTTTTGATTTTCGGCCCACCTCTTCCATCATCAGGTCCAAAACCTGATCGATGGTCATTTGGGTAGAATCGATTCGAACCGCATCTTTTGCACATTTGAGAGGGGAATATTTTCTCTCCCGGTCTAAACGATCCCGCTCCTCAACCTGATTCAAGGTATCGGCAAAATCAACCGGAACCCCCTTTTCTTGAAATTCCAAATAACGCCTTTTTCCCCTAACACTGGGCATTGCATCCAAAAAAAATTTAACATCAGCCTTGGGAAAAACCACCGTGCCAATATCCCTTCCTTCCATCACCAACCCTCCCTTTTCTCCCATTTTCCTCTGAAAGTCCAGAAGCCTTTGCCTTACCGTCGTAAGAGATGAAATTTTTGAGGTCATCATTCCAACCTCTGGGGTTCGAATCTCATCGGTGATATCCTTTTGGTCCAAAAACACACGAATCCCCCGTTCATCTTCTTCCAGTTCCAGGTTCGTTTCCAAACACGCTTTTTGGAGGGCGGATGAATCGTCAATATTAATATTGAGCTGTAAAAATTTCCAGGCCAGCCCCCGATACATGGCCCCTGTATCGATATAGAGGTATCCCATCCGTTTAGCCAGCAATTTTCCTGTCGTACTTTTTCCCGAAGCGGAGGGACCATCGATAGCAATAATAAATCTTTTTTCCAAACGCTTTTCTCCTTTTCCCAATGGTTCTCTCATAATAAACCTTTCCATTAATGAATCATCAATCCCTTCAACAAGGGGGTAAACTTCGGAAAAGAGGTGTCAATACATCCTGTTCCTCCAACCACAATCTCACCCTCAGCAACAAGCCCTGCAATTAAAAAAGACATCGCCACGCGGTGGTCTCCATAACTCTCTACCCACCCCCCTTTGATAGACCTTTTTCCCAAAACCCTTAGCCCATCCGGGAATTCTTCGATTTCGATACCGATCCTTCTTAACCCCTCTGCCATGGCTGAAATGCGATCGCTCTCTTTTACCCGAAGCTCACCCGCCCCTTGAATTAATGTCTCACCCTCTGCACAGGCGGCAGCAATACACAAAACGGGAATTTCGTCTATGATACGAGGAATCCATTCTTTGGGAAGAGTAAATCCTTTCAGAGAAGCGCTTCTTACCCTAATGTTGGCAATCAGTTCCCCGCTGATTTCCTTTTGGTCCTCCAATGTAATATCGGCTCCCATTCCCATTAGGGCATCTAAAATTCCAGTACGGGTGGGGTTAATTCCCACATTTTGTATAAAAATATCAGAATTTGGAACAATGCTTCCCCCAACCAGGAAAAATGCGGCAGAAGACAGATCTCCCGGAACCACAACATGTTGTCCTTCAAGCCTCTGTTCCCCCCAAATTCGAATTGTGGTTCCTTCGGTATCAATCCGGCCCCCAAAACCCCTTAATAATCTTTCCGTATGGTCTCGGGTGGGCTGAGTTTCAATGATTGAGGTTGTCCCTTCCGCAGAGAAACCCGCAAAGAGGATTGCGGATTTAACCTGAGCGCTTGGAACGGGAAGGGAATATTCAATGCCGTGAAGCGCACGGCCCTGAACTGCCAAAGGCGCTAAACGCCCTCCCTGCCGCCCGGTAATGTCCGCTCCCATTTTCCGTAGAGGGTCCACCACCCTTTCCATGGGCCTTCTTCGAAGAGAGTTATCTCCCGTTAAAACGGAAAAAAAGGTGTTTCCAGAAACCATCCCCAGCAGCAACCGAATTCCAGTTCCCGAGTTTCCAAGATCCAAAACCACTTCCGGCTCACGTAATCCAACCGGTCCGGCCCCTTGAATCACAAAAGACGTTTCGTCCACACGATCCACCCGAACCCCCATAGCTTCCAACGCCCAAAGTGTTCTCAAGCAGTCATCAGCGGGAAGAAATCCCTCAATCATGGTTTTCCCGTGAGCCAAAGCCCCAAACATGGCCACCCGGTGAGAGATCGACTTATCCCCCTGAACTTGAAGACTCCCCTGCAAACCCTTACAGGCCTTCATACTGACGCGAGCAATCTCAGGCAATTTTCCCCCTCATTTCCTTTGCGCGATGAAAGGTCTGGCAGAGAGCCTCCCTATTGCCATTGATGATTTTTTCTTTTAATTCGCTGAGCTTTTCTTGATAGAGGTTGAGCATATCAACCAAGGCATCCCGATTTTGAAGACAGATATCCGCCCACATTTCCTCTGAACTTGCCGCAATACGAGAAAAATCGCGGAACCCCCCTCCCGAATAGAAAATGGGATCGTGCCCCCCCACATCGGCATCCAAAACGGCATTCACCAGAGCATAGGCAACCATATGGGGAAGATGACTCACCAAAGCCAGCAGTTTGTCATGAAGGAAAGGGTCAACGATTGAGACCTTTGATCCAACCCCTTCCCATAGACTCTGAACCCGTTTTAACGATTCCGGCGGGGTCTGTGGCGTCGGCGTTAAAATGCACAAGGCTCCCTCAAACAAGGTGGCTTGAGAAGCTTCCACTCCTGATTTTTCTTTTCCTGCAATGGGATGCCCACCCACGAAAACGGCTTTTCCTTTTAGGATCTCCTCCAGTTTAATAACTAAATTTCCCTTCACACTTCCCACATCGGTGACGGTAACACCTTCCAAGGTGTGCTGGGAAAGGGCAAGGGCCCATTCCTCAAATTTTCCAACAGGCATGGCTAAAACCACCAAATCGGTCCCTTGCAACCCCTCTTTTAAATCCTTTGCCACTGCATCGATCACACCCAATTCCAAGGCCCGTTGAAGTGAACGCTGACTCCGGCCCAAACCAACGATTTCTCTCACCACTCCTTTGGCCCGTGCTGAAAGGGCAAGGGAACCCCCAATGAGACCTACGCCAATAATTAATGCTTTTTTAAAAATCGGCTTCATCTAAACCCAGCCATTCATCATTTTGTTAAAGGAGCCCTTATTGCTCACACCCTACGACCTCCCGGAAAGCGTTTTCGAACCGTTTGTTTTCTTCAGGAACCCCAATGGTCACTCTTAGAAACCCTTCCCCCAAATTTCGGACAATAACCCCTTTTTTTAAAAGCTTTTCATAAACCCCGGTTTCCCCTTCTTTAATTCGAATTAAAATAAAATTGGCCTGGGTTGGAAGGTAAAAAACCCCCATGGAATCAAACACCTGGTAAAGATAATGGCGGCCCAATTGGTTAAGACGCAGGCTTTCTCGAACATGGGTTTCATCCGAAAGAGCAGCCAGCCCTCCCCGCTGCGCTAAAAGACTGGTATTAAACGGCTGCCGGACGCGCTTCATGTAAGACACCAACTCTTCTGATCCCATGCCATACCCCAGGCGAAGTCCCGCCAATCCATAAACTTTTGAAAAGGTCCGTAGGACCACCAGATTACGTCCGGCCCTCAGATAGCCGATCCCTTTGGCACATTGACGGTGAGTCACAAAATCCCCGTAGGCTTCATCCATTACCACAATGACTCGGTCCGGGATCCGTTCAAAAAACCGGTCCATTTCCTCTTTGGTCACAAAGGTTCCAGTGGGATTGTTAGGGTTACAGATAAAAATAATTTTTGTTCGTCTTGAAATCCGAGCGGCCATTCCGGTTAAATCATGGCGAAACAGTTTCAAAGGGACAATGACCGGTTTCCCATTCGAAGCCAAAACCATCCTTTGGTAAACCGAAAAGGTCCAATCCGCAAAGATCGTCTCATCCCCCGGAACCAAAAGCGTCCGGGTCAACATTTCAATAATTTCATTGGACCCATTTCCCAATAAAATTTGTTCGGGGTTGAGGCGCCATTTCTTAGCCAGAGCTAATACCAACGGTTCTCCGTTGCTTTCCGGATAACGATGGATCTCCTTTAAACTCTCTTTGATTGCGCGAAGTGCCCTTTTGGACGGCCCCCTTGGATTCTCATTGGAGGCCAGTTTGATGGACCCCCGAATCCCCAACTCCCGCTCCACCTCTTCAATGGGTTTTCCGGGGGTATAGACGGGAATGGATTGGATCTCCCGGGTCACTGAAATTTTTTTCATGGGCCTGTAACCTGCCCTTTGGGATAGGACCCTAGCACTTTGAGAAATAGACATTCTTTTTCTAATTCCTTCAAGGCGTTTTTCACGGTTTGATCCTCTTGATGCCCCTCTAAATCCACATAAAAAATATATTCCCAAGGTTTTTTCTTTGAGGGTCTGGATTCAATTTTGCTCAGGTTAATATGGTGTTGGGAAAAAGGTTGAAGCATGTGATATAAGGCTCCCACACGGTCTTTCACCGAGAAGAGAATGGACGTCTTATCATCCTCCGTCTTCCCAAGATCCGTCATGGAAATAACCAAAAACCTGGTGACATTATTGGCTTGGTCCTCAATGTGGGGTTCAACCACACGAAGGCCGTAAAGAGGCGCCGCTAGTTCACTGGCAATGGCAGCGGCTTTTGGATCCTTCTGTGATAAGGCCGCAGCTTTTCCTGTGCTGGCCACTTCCACCACTTCTACCCCTTTCAGGTTCGCCTCAAGCCATGAACCGCACTGAGCAATCGCTTGGGGATGGGAATAGAGCTTTTTAATTTTTTGTCGCTTTCCGGTCTTTGAAAGCAAAAAATGAGAAATGTTTTGAATAATCTCCCCCGTGATTTTTGCCGGTGAATCCACAAAGAGATCTAATGTATGGCTAACCACCCCTTCCGTGGAGTTCTCAATAGGCACCACCCCGTAATCAGCCCGGCCACGCTCCACCTCTTCAAAAACTTCTCGGAGGCTCCCCATAGGAACCAGTTGGGCCGCACTCCCAAACTGTTTTAAACAGGCTTGATGGGAAAAGGTTGCCTCCGGCCCCAGATAGGACACCCGAACCGGGGCTTCAAGGGCCAGGGAGGAGGAAATAATTTCTCGGAAAATAGCCCGCAGGGCTTCTTTAGGAAAAGGACCGGGGTTAAGCCGGCTTAAACGGGAGAAAATCTCTTTTTCGCGAAGAGGAGCATGAAAGCAAACCTTTCCCTCCCTTTTCACTTTCGCAATATTCAGAACGACCCGAGCTCTTTTGTTGAGAAGCTTCAGAATCTGTTCGTCGATTTTATCAATTTCCTGCCGGTATTGATCCAGGCCTTTCATGATTCTCCAACCGCTTTCAAAACGATCTATCATAGTCTAGTTTTTTAAACATTGCAAGACCCCAAGTCTTTGTAACTCCTAATTTTTTTGCCTTAACCCCCAGGCAATCGCAATTCTGTGATCGCTCTTCTCTATTTTTTTATTGAATACCCAAAAAGATCTCCCTAGCTTCAATTGAAAGGTTCTGATCTAAGAACCGCTCTTTTCCACAGGTATCATTTACCCCTCCCATGTGTTAGAATGCCTCTGGTTTTAATTTCTACCCAGGAGGGCATTAACGTGGAAGATCCGGAAGATTTTGAACTTCCCCCCTTAAATATTCCAAAAAAAGAAGGTTCCCCTTGCCCCTTTTGTGGAGAGCCTACGCTTTTTTTTGATGGCGACTATGTCTGCTTGGACTGTGGGGATTCTCCCTACGGACCCGTCACCGGTTAAACCTCAGACGGCGGGTCATTAAGGAAAATAAAGGGATTTTTCATGAAAATCAAATGCCCGATTTGCCAAGAAGAAATAGAAAGCGGCCTAGAGAAAAGCCTTTTAGAAGGGGTCATGAATGAAATTAAACGCCAACACCCGGAATGGGTGGAAGCCAATGGGGCATGTAACAAATGTGTTTCCTTTTATCTTCAGCAAATCGAAGGTCATGGGGGTCACGCATAAACGTGTGTGGTGATGACCGGCAAAAACCCTTCAATCATCCATCACTCCTTCAAAACCCTTTAAATCGTTTCCCCCGCTGAACTTTCTGAATGTTTGTTTTCCAATCCCCGATTTTCCAATCTTTTTTTGATCTCACCTTCCACCCCGGAATCCCCGGGAATGTAATACTTCTCCCCAACCAATTCTTGCGGAAGGTAATCCTGAGAAACCCACTGATCCGGAAAATCATGGGGGTATTGATATTCTTTTCCGTAGCCCATGCCTTTCATCAGGCGGGTTGAGGGATTTCGAAGATGAAGGGGAACGGAAAGGCTCCCTTTTTCCTTCACCCGATTAACTGCCTTTTGATACGCCAAATAGCTTGCATTACTTTTGGGAGCAGAGGATAAATAGGTTACTACCTGGCTTAAAGGGATCCACCCCTCGGGAAGACCTACCGCTTGAAAGGCATGAAGACCTGCAACCGCCAATGGAAGGGCTTGGGGATCAGCATTGCCCACATCTTCAGATGCAAAGATGATCATCCGTCTGGCAATAAAGAGAGGATCTTCCCCGGATTCCAACATTCGAGCTAACCAATAAATCGCTGCATCGGGATCGCTTCCGCGCATGCTCTTAATAAAGGCTGAAATCACATGATAATGTTCTTCCCGATCCTTATCGAACAAAAGGGGACGTTCTTGGGCCGCTTCCTTTATCCCATTTTTCGCAAGTACCCGTTTTCCCTCTTTTTCAGGAGTTATTAAAACCGCGGTTTCAAGAAGGTTTAATGCCCGCCGGGCATCTCCTTGAGCCCATTCCGCCATCTCCCCTAAAAGGTCTTGGGAACAGACCACTTTCATTCCCCCCAACCCCCGCTCAGAATCCTCAAGAGCACGCTTAAGAATTCTGGAGATACCCTGGGTCAGCAAGGGGCGAAGAACCAAAACCTTACAGCGGGAAAGAAGAGGGGCGTTCACTTCAAAACTTGGATTTTCGGTGGTTGCCCCCAAAAGCGTCAAAGTCCCATCTTCCACATGGGGAAGGAAAGCATCCTGCTGGCTCTTGTTGAATCGATGAATTTCATCCACAAAAAGAAGCGTGGCTTGCCCAACCGTTCGCGCACGGTGTTTAGCCTCCACCACCATCTCACGAAGGTTCTTCACGCCGGCCAGAACGGCAGAGAAAAATACAAAATGAGACCGGCAGGATTTAGCAATGATTTGCGCAAGGGTTGTTTTCCCTGAACCGGGAGGACCCCAAAAAATCATCGATGGAGGTCGTTTCCAAGTCGCAATCTTGGAAAGAATCCCCCCCTCCCTAACCAAATGTTCCTGTCCGACAAATTCTTCTAGACTCCGGGGGCGCATTCGATCCGCAAGGGGGGCCAAAAGATCCTCTTTCTTTTCCTTATCAAAAAGATCCATAATCGCTCTTCTCCCGGCCGAAGTATAACATACCTCCTCTTCCTTTTCCCATCTTCTCAGATAAATGGAGATCTGGAAAAATTGTCTGCCAGGAACCCTTCCCGAAGGTCTGCCCCCTCACTAATGACAAGGATTTGGTGAATGTGATATAAAACATTTGCACAATAGACTTAACTACCAAGGGAGGAGTTTAATGCGCTGCCCAAAATGTGATTGGATTTCGGTTTCTTATACACTGGAAACAAAACGTTGGAACTGCAAACGTTGTCACTATCACTGGTCCTTATCAAACCCTCCTTCTTCCAAACCTTCACCCAAAAGAAAACCAAAAAACCCTTCAACATCCAAAAAAAAAGCCGTCAAAAAAACCTCTTCAAAAAAACAAACAAAGGCTAAAAAAGGAACCCCGCAAAGGAAAAAAAGCAAAACGAAAAAACGTTAAAACCGTTTTACCCCAGGGAATTCCTTTATGTTTTTATAAAGGATTTAGCGAAATTGCCACCTCTTTTTTAATTAAAATACCTCTCCCGTTAAAGGGGAAGTGCCTTTATCCATCCCCGTGATGGTTTTGTGATAATCTCATGGTATCTTTTTCTTCATAGAATAAAACCTATGAATCTTAATGAATGTCATGGCACGGAAAATCCTTCTCATTGAAGACGACCGGGATATTGCTAATCTGGTAGAACTTCACCTCAAAGATTTGGGGTTTGAGGTAAAAGTGGCCTTAGATGGTGAGGTGGGACTTCATGAGGGCCTTACCCTTGAATATGACCTGGTGATTCTCGACCTCATGCTTCCAAAAATGGAGGGATTGGAAGTTTGCCGCCATCTCAGGGCCTCACAAACCTATATTCCCCTCCTCATGTTAACGGCCAGAACCTCAGAACTGGACCGGGTCCTAGGTTTGGAAGTGGGAGCGGATGATTATCTGACCAAACCCTTTAGCATCCGGGAACTTCTGGCCCGTGTGAAAGCCTTGTTAAGAAGGATGGACGCAACCCGCACCCAGGCTTCTTTCAACCCTTCCAAAAAAATCCGATTCGGAGAACTTTTCATCGATATCGAAAAAAGGAAAGTGACCCTCCAGGGACAAGGGATGGATTTGACCGCCAAAGAATTTGATTTACTTCGCCAATTTGCAGAACATCCCGGAAGGGTATATACCCGCACACAGCTATTGGATCTGGTTTGGGGGTATGGGCACGATGGATACGAACACACCGTCAATTCCCATATCAATCGCCTGCGTGCAAAAATTGAAAAGGACCCGGCCAAACCTCGCTTTATCCTGACGGTTTGGGGAATTGGCTACAAATTTTGTGAAGATGAAGGTCTCTCCGGAACCTAACCATGCTTAAAACCCTCTATGGAAAATTAGCCGTCTCTTTTTTCGCATTGCTGCTTCTCCTGGGAACCCTTTATATCGGGCTGACCTTTTGGACCACGCGGTTGTTTCTGATGGAGGTCAATCAAAAGCTGAACCGGTCACTGGCCAATCACATGGTAACGGAAAAAATCCTCATATCGGATGGAAAAGCCAATAATGAAGCTTTAAAAGAAATCTTTCATATGCTGATGGTAATTAATCCCACCATTGAAGTTTACCTCTTGGATCCTCAAGGAACCCTACTGGCTTTTTCCGCACCCCCCGGAAAAGTAAAACGGAAACAGATTTCCCTTCAACCCATACACCAATTTTTAAATCAAGAAACCAACTTCCCCCTGCTGGGGGATGATCCGCGGGGGAAATCTCGGCAAAAAGTATTCTCCGTCGCCCCGATCTTCAAAGACAATGAGCTTCAAGGTTATTTATATGTCATTCTAGGGGGAGAAGCCTTTGATTCTACTGCTCAAATGCTTCAAGGAAGTTATATTTTAAAATTAAGCACATGGGCCCTCATGGGAGGGATTTTTTTCATTCTCGTAGCCGGGCTGTTGATTTTTAATCTCCTCACCCGAAGGCTCACCCGCCTAACCCATGGGTTGGAGGAATTTCAGCGGGGAAATTTTTTAAAACCCCTGGAATTTCCAGCACCCCTTAACACAAAATCGGGGGATGAAATTGACCGGCTGGGGTCCGCCTTTCATGAAATGGCACAGCGAATCCAAATCCAAATGAACAAACTCAAAGAGATCGATTCCCTTCGCCGACAGTTGGTGGCCAATGTTTCCCATGATCTTCGAACTCCCTTGGCAGCCCTTCAGGGCTATCTTGAGACCCTGCATCTCAAGGAAGGAAAACTCTCACCGGAAGAACAACGTGAATATTTAGAAATCGCCACACGCCATTGTGAACGTTTAGGAAAACTCATCTCCGAGCTGTTTGAATTGGCACGCCTGGATTCCCATGAAACCCAACCACATCTTGAACCTTTTTCCATTTGTGAGCTTGTTCAGGATGTGGTTCAAAAGTTTAAACTGGCTTCAGAGAAAAAAGGGGTTCATATTCAAACCAACCTCGACCAAGAGCTTCCTTTTGTTTACGCCGATATAGGGCTCATTGAACGGGTCCTTGGGAATTTAATTGAAAACGCCCTTCGTTTTACCCCAGAGGCAGGAACCATTTCAATCCAACTTTCGAAAACCGATAAAAGGTTCAACGTAAAAGCCAACGGGGAGATTACCATTGAGGTGTCCGATACGGGCTGCGGGATCCCCCCCGAAGAAATCCCTTATATCTTCCACCGCTTTTACCGTGCAACCCAAGGTAATGCAAGCGGAGGGGAAGGATCCGGCCTAGGTTTGGCCATTACCAAACGGATCATGGAGCTCCACGGAACCTCCATGGCGGTCAAAAGCCAAATCAATCAGGGGACGACTTTTAGCTTTCATCTCCCTGTTTCGAAAATTTAACCCTTTATTTTCCCTCTCATTTTTTCGTGATAAAAATTTGAACTTTTCGTGAAACCTCTGTGAACTTAAACAATTACACTTCTCCTTAGGTTTAAATCAAAAGTCATTTTCAAGAAAAGGAGAAAATTCATGAAGAGATTTCTTTTAACTTGCGCTCTTTCCGGGTTTCTTTTAGGATTAGGAGCCTTGTCTTCCACTCCAGTCATTGCAGAGGGAGAGGACTCAGAGGAACATGGAACACGGTTTGAGGTAACCATCACCAATTTGACCCGGGGACAGGTCCTCACCCCACCGGTTTTGTTTAGCCACACCCGGAATTTTGAACTGTTTGAAGTAGGATCGGCAGCAATACCTGAGTTGGCCACCCTAGCGGAGGATGGGATCACCGCAGACCTGGTTTCATTGCTGGGCACCTTGCCTTCTGTTTACGACTACGGGGTTTCCCCAGGCCCACTACCGCCAGGTCATTCCGTAACCATGGAGATCATGGCTCCGGGCAGGTTTAACCAGATCAGCACCATCGGAATGCTGGCCATCACCAACGATGCCTTTTTTGCAATAAATGGAGTTTACCGGCCCAAAGGCAAAAGAGCACTCACCCTCTATGCGCCAGCATACGACGCAGGCAGCGAAGGCAACACAGAGGATTGCAACCACATCCCTGGTCCTCCTTGCGGAAATGGCGAGGTTCGTGTAACGGAAGGCGCTGAAGGATATGTGCACATACACGCGGGCATCCATGGTATTGGCGATCTAGATACCAGCCAGCAGGATTGGAGAAACCCGGTTGCGAAAATATCAATTCAACGCCTCCAATAAAACGCTTACTAATATTCGGAGGCCATTTTGGTAGCCTCCGGATAATTTATTTAAATCTGTTTAATTAGAGAGGATAAAAATGAAAAAGGAAATAAAATTTATTAGCGCCGCCACCTTTTTCTACCTTCTTGTTTTCGGTACATTTGCAGTGGGAGAAGAAATGGGAAAACACTCCAATGAGATGATGACGGACCAGGAAAAAGGAATGGGGAAACATTCAAAAGATATGATGATGATGGATGCCAGGACTGGAATGCTGGAGGGAGCCGAAGGTCACAAGGCAGCAGGAAAAGTCAGCATCGTTCATATAGAAAAAGGAAAAACTTTACTAAGATTGTCCAGCGCAACCATTGATAAAGTTCCCGATGGCCGTGTCTATCTGGCTAAAGACGGAGATTACCAAAAAGGCGTCGAGCTAGGAAAATTAAAAAAGTTTTCCGGAGATCTGGAATTTAAAATCCCCCACAATGTGGATACAGAAGATTACAATAGCGTGGTGGTCTGGTGCAAAAAATTCAATGTGGAAATCGGCCGCGCTTCATTAGAATCAGAGATGATGAAAAAATAAAAAAGGGGAATTTTGATGGAAAACCCCTTCTACCAACTTTGGAAAACGTCTTCCCTGGTTATATTAACTTTCCTGATCGCCTATCTACCCGCCGTGGCAGAAGCCGGCAATGTCCGGCTTCGCGCCAGGGAGCATTTTGAGTGGCTCTCCATAAAATACGGTGCGGTCAATGATACCGAAAGGTACTTTGGGCTGACCAATACCATCAATTTATGGTATGAAGAACCCTTTCAATACGCCTTGGGATTGGCCTTTGGGCCGGTAATCGGATCGGCAAAATCACGGGATTCAGCCCCAACCGGCACGGATTCCAAGGTCCGTCTCTGGAACATCGGGTTTGAAGGAAAATATTTCTTTTTCCCGGACAAACATGGCCTTTTTGGGCGAATCGGACTCACTGCCAATATTTTAGACACACGGGGGTCTTTGGGAAATCTGCTGGGAGGAGGATATTATTTGGGGGTGGGGTGGGAAGCGCGTATTTGGAAATTAGGGGTGGCACCTGAATTGGCCTTTCGGCATGTCATACTAGAGCAAAGCAGCCAACTATTTGCTTTTACCCCCTCCATTGGCCTTCATTTTTATGTCCTTCCAAAAAATTCCCAGGAGAGTAAGGATTGAAGATAAGGTTTTTATGAATAAAAAGTTTCAAAAAAATTTAGGGTTAATGGTTGGAGTTTTTCCAACAATACTCATGATAGGCCTTCTCTCTTTTCCCCCATTAACGTCTGCCCTTGTAAGGGAAAAAACACCGGATTTTTCCAGTCCCTTTTGGATTAATTCCGAACCTAAATCATTGACGAAACTTCGGGGAAAGGTAGTCATGGTGGAATTTTGGACCTTCGGCTGTTACAACTGCCGGAATGTTGAGCCTCAAATTAAAAAATGGAATCAAACCTATTCGGATCAAGGTCTTGTCATCATTGGCGTTCACACGCCGGAATTTGCATACGAAAAAAATATTGAGTCGGTCCGTGAATATGTGAAAAAAAACAATATCCGATACTCTGTGGCCATTGACAATACCTTTTCCATTTGGAATCATTATAATAATCGTTATTGGCCCACGATTTATCTAATCGATAAAAAAGGGCAGATTCGTTACTCGCGGATCGGGGAAGGGGGTTATTCAAAAACGGAAGCCATGATCCAACGGCTCTTGTCTGAACCCTAAAAGAAAACAATGACGGTTGGAGACCAAAGATATGTTGATTAAAATTCCCAGAAACTGGGAAATACCGGAAGGTGAGGCAACATCTGAAACTGTTTATTTAAACCGACGGAGATTCCTAACCTCAGCGGGAATCGCGGGGGCCTACTCCATTGCCCTTTTATCGGGGTGCACCAAGCTAGGAGAAAACGGACCGGAGGTTAAACCCCTTTCGGAATGGCCTCTCAGTAAGGCGGAAGCAAAGGTCTACCCCGCCACCCGAAACCCGGAATTTAAATTGGATCGTCCCTTGACCGATGAATCCGTGGCTGCTCGTTTTAATAATTTTTATGAATTTTCCGTTGATAAGGACGATGTTTACAAAAAAGTAGAAGGTCTCTCCACCCGTCCTTGGACGGTTGAAGTCACCGGTTTGGTGGATAAACCGAAAACCTTCGACCCTGACGACCTATTGCGGTTAATGCCCATGGAAGAACGGCTTTATCGGCTTCGATGCGTGGAGGCCTGGGCCATGGCCGTTCCCTGGAGCGGTTTTCCCCTCAAAGCGTTGATCGATCATGTTCAACCCTCATCGAAGGCAAAATATGTCCGGTTTGTCAGCTTCATGTTAACGCAAGGAGGGAATTTTTTTGCTTTTCGGGCCCCGTGGCCTTATACCGAAGGACTGACCATGGAAGAGGCTATGAATCCCCTCACCATGATGGTGACCGGAATCTATGGTCACCCGTTACCGAAACAGCACGGCGCCCCACTACGTTTAATCGTTCCCTGGAAATATGGATATAAGAGCATCAAATCCATTGTGAAAATCGAGTTTGTCGAAAAGCAACCCGCCACTTTTTGGAATATCTTAAGTCCTCGGGAATATGATTTTTGGGCTAATGTGAATCCTAATGTCGATCATCCCCGGTGGTCCCAGGCCACCGAGCGGATGATCGGAACCAAAAAGCGCCTTCCTACCCTGATGCTTAACGGTTACGATCCATATGTCGCCCATCTTTACCCCAAGGATCAAAAGGGGTAAATGGGTTTCATTTTTTCCCGCACAAAATTCTTTTTGACATTCTAGTGGAAGATTCGTTATCTTCTGAAACGCAATTAAGAAATTTTTATAAAGATGATTCCTTTTAAAGACGATAACCCCACCGAAATCACACCTTATATTACCGTTTCTTTTATCGCCCTGTGTGGTTTGGTGTTTTTCCTTCAATTATCCCTCCCCCCCCGAGCAGGACAACTGTTTGTGTATCAATACGGTGCCATTCCCGCGGTTTTGTTTGGAATAGAATCCCTTCCTAGAGAAATCGCCGCTCTTCCCGCTTCTTTCAGTTTATTGACTAGCATGTTTCTACATGGAGGATGGATGCATTTTTTGGGAAACATGCTTTATTTATGGATTTTTGGAAATAACATAGAAGACGCTATGGGTCATGTTCGTTTTATTATTTTTTATATTCTGTGTGGCATTGTTGCCGCATACACCCATGCACTGACGGATCCCGCTTCTACCATCCCCATGATCGGGGCCAGTGGAGCGATTTCAGGGGTCCTGGGGGCCTATTTGTTACTTTATCCCAGAGCATCGGTCATGGTCCTCGTTCCTCTCGGATTTTTTATGTATACCATGTATTGGCCCGCGGGTTTTGTCCTCGGACTCTGGTTTTTAATGCAGCTACTAAGCGGAGGAGCGAGTCTGGGAGGCGGAGGGGGTGGGGTGGCCTGGTTTGCACATGTAGGGGGGTTTGTGGCGGGAATTATCCTGATCGGTTTTTTCAAACGTCCCTCAGTCCGTTTCTTTAATCCGCCCCATCATCATTCCTCACGTTTCAGATCACGGCGCTGAAAAGGTGGCCTCCATTTCCAGCTTCTTTCCGTCCCGTATAATTTCTATGTAAACCTTATCGCCGGGTTGTTGAAGACCCACCTCATAGGATAAATCAAACGGTTCTTCCATCCTCTTTCCATCGAAGGATTCGACAATATCTCCGGGCTGAAACCCAGCCTTTGAAGCAACCGATTCGGGAAGAACATCAATTATTCGAACTCCCTCTTCGGCTTTTTCAATCTGGACCCCTAAAAAAACCCGCTTCTCTTTTATTTCTTCATACCCCACCGACCAAACATAATCTGCGATGTAAAGAGGAAGTAGAGGCTCGGAGCTCTCCATTAAAAGATCCGGCCTTCCCTTCGGAACCTCCCGAATAGGGGTATAGGGAAGAACAATGGAATAGGGTTCGGGAAAACGGCGAAAAACCCGGCGGGGAACCCCGTATCCCCGAGCCACATGAAATCCTCCAGCCAACACCACCATTTTTTTATTTTTTCCTTCCGGACTCTTTAAAAACCTCACCACACTTTCGGCCATGGTTTCGTCCCATAGAAGCATGGTGTTTAAAAACTTTTCGAACCCCTTTTCTCCCCCATGGGAATGCCCACTAAAAGCAGCCTCCAGCGCTTTTCGATGGAAGGGATCGGTTGGATCCAGGTCCGGAAGGTCCCCTTTTATTTTATCCGAGACCTTTCCAAAACCTTTTTTTGAAACCTCAATCGCAACTTCATCGGAAACATTCAGGGCAATCAGAGGGATTTTCTTTTTTTGGATCCATTCAAAAATGTTTTGATAATAGGGATATCCCTGGGACCAATTGGCACGAAACAGTTTCTCAAACCCTTTTGGGTCTAATTTTCCTTCCCCCCACTGATCCAAAGCAGACTGGGCGGGCCGTTGAAACATCTCCATTCCAACGGCAATTTGACCGGGAAACTTTTTTTCCAACCCCTCCAGAACCTTCAATTGGACACGGTGATGCTGCATATTGGAGTGGACTTCTCCCACATAAATAATTCGGGAACCCACCAGGTTATTAAAAAGCCGATCCTCACTCACCTCCACCCCGGTGGGAACATGCAAAATCGCCCCCTCTTCAAGGGCATCCAGGTCTCGATAGGGAGAGGCCTGCCCCAAATGGTCGTAGTCCTCCTGCTCATAAGTGGGGGGTTCCTCTGGAAGGGTTGCCTTGTGAGATTTCATTCCCTGCATTGCGGAACACCCCATGGATACAAACAATACCAAAATGGCCATAACTTTTTTCATTCCCATTTTCCTGCTCCACTCAAACTAAAATTAGATTGTTTACCCTTTGGGACCACCAAAAAGAAATTAATACAGTAAGAATATCAAATACGTTCTTTACCTTCAACCCAACCATAAATCCCTTTTGACATCCTTGGGTTGAAGGCGTACCCTTTTAAAAAGCGTTTCAACCCCGATCGGTTTCATGAGTTTTTCGTTCGCATTTAAACTTTCTCTGCTATTCCTAATGGGCCTCGGTGCTGAGGTCATTCTCAGCTATTTTATCTTTTCCAGTTATGCTTTTTATATGACCGGTGAGGGAAACAATTACGCTTCCCCGCAAGTCTACTCAGGCCCTGCGGGAACCCTTGCAAGGGTTTTTTATTTTTTATTGGGGTTAACTGTCACTTGTGTAATATTGCCCCCGGTGATTGCAGCAGGCACTTGGCTATACCGGGCCCAATTCAAACCCAAAGGAGAAAAAGCACCATCCTCTCCTACAAAACCATAAAAAAAATCCTCCGCCTCTTGCAAAACCCATAGGCCGATAAGAACCCAGGGGATAAGTTTCCATGTTTCAATTTCCTGTATCTTCTGAAAAGGAGAAAGAATTAATCCATCGGCTGAAACGCCTTGGTCTACACCGAAGAGATTTTGAGGAGCAGTTTACCCCATCTTCAGGCCCGGGAGGACAGAGGGCCAATAAAGCCTCTACCGGGGCCCGTGTAACCTACCGACCCTCGGGTCAAACGGTGAAATCTGAAAAGACACGATCCCAAGGACTTAACCGGTATTTCGCCTGGCGTGCCCTCCTGGATAAAATCGAAGAAACCCTACTGAAAACCCCAAGCAGAGCCGATCAAAAAAGAAACCAAATTCGCCGGCAAAAAAAAAGGCGGGAAAGACGCTCCCGCCAAAAAATTTCTAAAGAACCCTCTGTGTAATTTTCCATTCCCTCCATAAGGAAGTCTTTGCCAAATCCAATTAAAAAAGGCATCTGCAAAACCACGCTCTACAGATGCCCTTTTTTTTTAACCCAGCAAAAAAGACAAAAGGCCCGAACTACTCCTCTTCATCTTCTTCAATTTCTTTAATCCAATTGGCGTGGCCTTTCGAGGTGACGTCCGCGGCAATATGGGTTCCCACTTCCAAATTTCCTTCTTTTTTGGTAGAAGCGGAGTCTACATGGATTTTCTTATCTTCTCCATCTTCTGTTTTGACAGTCACCATATCCCCATCAATCTTTGTAATTTCACCCGATAGGTTTCCTTTCCCTTCTCCCGCCAGGGCTATTCCACCCAAAACGAGAAAAAACGCCAAACTCATTACTACGATTTTGTTCAACATAAAATCACCCCCTTTGTTTTCTTTGATTAAGAATGAGCAAAGGCTCTTCGCTAAGGCGGGAGCCACACCTAATTTAAAGTGCCCATCAGCATAGCCACCCCGTTTGGTCCTGTCAAGAGCAAAGCTACGAGGATTGGACGCAAGGTCTTGGCTTTTATTCAAAAAAACGATCTTTGACAAAAGGACCCCATCCATGTTAATTTTTCCATCGAATCGGAAAACTTAAAGAAAGCAAATAAATAGGAAGAATTTATTCAAAGAAATAGAAAATTCCACCGTTTTTTCTGCTAAGAAGAGAACTGGTCATGGCCCCTCATTTGGAAGATAACCTTGAAGATATTTTACAAAAAGCCCGGACCGGAAAAGGTTTTTCCTTACCCGGTCTTTCCTCCCAAACCGGCTTGGATGAAAAAAAACTAAAGAAATTTGAAGATGGAATAGAAACCCCAACATCGGAACAACTGAGGATGTTGGCTCAAACTCTCGGTCTTGAAAAAAACCGGCTGGAAGAAATTGGAAATAAACGTTGGACACCCCTTCCTTTTCCAAAAGAAGCCGAAAAAGAAGTCATTACGCTAAAAGGGTATCTGGGAGATTACGAAGTGAAGGGCTACCTGTTTGTAACATCCCATCGGAACGAGGCCCTTCTCATCGATACTGCTTACAACCCCGATCTGGTTTTAAAAACCCTATGGGAGAACGATTTATCTCTTAAAGCCATTCTTTTAACCCATGCCCATCATGACCATATTCACGGGATTTCTAAAATTCGAACGAAAACCGGAGCCCAGGTCTATCTTCATGCCAGGGAACTTCCCCTCTACAAAGCCCATGAGACAAAACCCCCTGACCAAATGGCCGAGGAAGGGATCACCATTGGGTGTGGCCAAAAAACCCTCAAGGTATTAGAAACACCCGGACATACCCCCGGCGGAGTATCCTACTATTCCGGAAAATACTGTTTTGTGGGAGACGCACTGTTTGCGGGATCCACCGGGCGATCTTTTTCCCCCGATGGTTTTCAAACTCTTTTAAGTTCACTCAAAGAAAAGGTATTAACATTGCCAGAAGAAACCATCCTTTGCCCAGGGCACGGTCCTACCACCACCGTTGGGGAAGAAAGGCGTCATAACCCTTTTTTTTAATTTGACGTTCGTTGTGTCGGGACAAGGGTGCCTCTTTTTAAATGAAAACCCTCTAACCATAATAAAAAAAATCCCATTAATCCATAAGCCCCGCTTAAAGACACCGTTGTGGACAATACCTGTTCCCACGGAAAAAACATTCGGCCATCCGGAAAGGGTGAGTGAATAACCCCAAATAGGGTGAGGAGAGATGCCACCCAAAAAAAGAATGCCGCCTTTTTGAGTCGGTGGTCGATAATGAAAGAGAGTGCCCCTCCCCATATAAGTGAAGAAATGATAAATCCGTTGGAAAGAATCAGGAGGGTTTCATAGGTAATCATCACCTCTCCCTTTAGATCATTAATGGTTTTTCCAAAATGCCCTAAAAGGCTGTTCATTTCAATTATTACCAAGCTGGCAATAATAGGAAGAAACGAAATGACGACCGCTTTGTAGTGTGCTCGAGGAGTCGCATAAAAAGCTTGCGACGCAATTTCCAGCCCGATAAAAACCAATATGGGCGCTACCGCCGCTTCTGGCAAAAGATCCACCATTAAGCCCAAATAACCTAAAACGCCACCCAATCCGATAAACAATGCCGTAAAAAAAGTATATCCCACACCCCCTCCCATTTCTTTATAGGCGGGGTGGCCGATATAGGGGGTGGTTTGAACTACCCCTCCACATAGACCCCCCATTAAAGTAGAAAATCCATCGGTGAGCAAAATAGCCCGGGTATCATACTCGTCCCCCGAGGCCGAGGCACTTTCTGTCACATCAATACCGCCCACCAACACCACCAAGGCAAAAGGAATAGCCAAGGGAAGGTAAGAAAAAAGATAAGGAAACCCTTCCAAAAAACCAAGGGTGGGAAAGGGAAAAACGGGTTGTAAGGCCGAAAGATGGTGAAGAATGGGGAGGGGTGTCTGCCAAAACCCAAACAAGAAAAGAAAATAATAAACCCCAACTCCCATCAAAACCCCAGCGAAAGCAGCGGGTAAACGAAATGGGAACGCAATTTTTCCGGTGATACAGGTGAGAATAACAATTAGGGAAATTAAACCAACCAAAGGGGAATGGAAAATTTTCAAGGAGGGTAAAAAGGCAATTAACAATAAGGCCACCCCCGCAATGGGTCCCAAAAGCCCAGCCCGGGGAACGGAACGCCGAATAGAAGACCCTAAAAAAGAACCTGAGATTTTCACCAACCCAACCACCACGATAACGCCCATGGAAATTTTCCAAGCCAGCCATCCGTCCTGGGTAGCCAAATAGGCCGGACCCACCACCCCAAAGGTAAAGGCAAACAATGAGGGGGTATCAATCCCCAAGGGCATGGCCGTGATATCGGTCCGGCCTGTTTTTTGGGCAAGTCGAACGGCCATAAGGCTATAAATCAAATCCCCGATGAGAACCCCCACCGCTGATCCAGGAATCATATAATAAAAAACAATGTCCCGAGGAAAACCAAACACACCCACCAGGATCGAGGCCATGATGACCAACTGGGTCATATTATCAACAATCAGACCGAAAAAGGCGTTCAGATCTCCTTTTCGGACTAATTTTTTAAAAATTAAAAACGTTTCCTTCAACTTGGCCTTTCCTTTTTTAAAATCACCATCCTCTTGAAAAAAGCTCCCTGATCGTTAAACGGCAAAAAGTATACACACTTACTTCTTGGTTGACAATCACAGGCCTTGAAGTGCCGGGGATGGTTTGGCCCTTGGTTTAAAATTTTTCTTAAGGCTCTGGTTCCTTTTGGAAACCCGGGTCTCACCCCTTGATTTATTTAGTGAATGTGGTAAAATGCAACGATTTTCCCTACCCAAAAAATTCTTGGGGTAAGGTTCTTGAAAATCTTCTATAAGAAAATGTTCGGGGAAATAGATCCCGTACCACCAAAGGAAATGATAACTGGGTTTTTCCTAGGGAGGAAAGGATGGATACCAAAGGGGTTGAGAGGGTCTATTCCTTTTATTCTGGGTTCTACGATCTAATATTCGGAAAAATTTTTCATAAAAGCCGCGGAAAAGCCATTGATTTATTAGAGATCGATCCTGGACAGAACATTTTAGAAGTAGGGGTGGGAACCGGACTCTCTCTGCCTTTATACCCACGTCATTGCAGCATTACTGGAATTGATCTATCCCGATCCATGTTGAATAAAGGATGGCAGCGGGTTCAAAAGCAAAACCTCTCTCATGTCACCCTCCAAAAAATGGACGCCACCCGAATGGATTTTCCCGATAACACCTTTGATTCTGTTTTTGCAGCCTATGTCATCTCCACTGTTCCCGAACCTAAGATCGTTGTTGAAGAAATGGTTAGGGTTTGCAAAAACGGTGGAAAAATTGTTTTTTTGAACCACTTTAAAAATGGGAAAAAATGGATTTCCGTTTTTGAGAAAAGCGTTTCCCCGCTTTGCAAAAGAATCGGATTTCGAACCGACCTAGATTTAGGAACTATTCTGAAAGACACGCCCCTCGTGGTTAATCGAAAAAACAAAATTCACCGTTTCCATTTTTGGAGGGCGGTTCAATGTATCAACCAAAAAGAAAATGGAAAACAAATCGAGAAAAAAGAGGGCTCATCCAAAAAATTACGGACTCATTCCCAAAACAGTTCCACCTCCAATACCTTAGACATTTCGCAAGAATATTCACCGAACCCCATTTGTCCGCGTTAAGTCACCCCAACACGATTCCTAAAAAATTTGACTTTCCTCAAAAACCATGGTAAAAAACTTTAACCATTATCCCTCATGGAGATACCTTCAATGGACCAGAAAGACCGTCGAAACTCCCCTAGGGTTCCCATCATTATTGAAATTCAATTTTCCAGCAATAGTCCTCCCATTACCGCTCGCATAACCGACGTGAGCGAAAGAGGCGTTTTTATCGATACGGTCAATCCTCTTCAATCGGGAGATCAGGTCAAATTTAATTTTCGTTTATCCAATTCGCCTTCCGAAAAACCCATTGACGGCGAAGGAACCGTGGTCTGGAATCAACAGACGGTGGGAATGGGAATTGAGTTTTCCCAGCTTTCCGAAGAAAATAAAAAACGTTTAAATGATTTTATTAAGAATCAGGGGTAGGGGAAAAAGGTTGGACCTATTTTTGAGATTTAGAGGCCACGGCCTGACGAACCAAGGATCGGTCTAAACTTTTCTGAGCCTCCTCTCTTTCAGATTCTGTAACCGCAGAGGCCCGTTTTTTTTCGGATTCCTGCTGAGCCTTTCTCGCCCGTTCAATATCCAGTTCTTCGGTTTTTTCGGCAAGCTCGGCCAAAACCACCATTTTGGTTGGAGTCACTTCTGCAAACCCTCCCATCACCGTCATATATTGCTCCGTTCCGTTTTTCCGGAAAACGAGGGGCCCAATTTTTAGAGTCGTAATAAAGGGACAATGCCCCACCAAAACACCAAAATCGCCTTCAGCCCCGGGAGCAAGGACAAACTCCACCTCTTCTTGGACCAAAACCCTGCTGGGGGAAACCACTTCAAACTGAAACGTTTTTTCAGCCATACAGCCTCTTTTACCTTAACTTTTTAAACGTTCCGCTTTCTCAATAACCTCTTCAATGGTCCCAACCATATAAAAGGCCTGCTCCGGAAGATCATCATATTTCCCTTCTACAATCTCTTTGAAGCCTCGAATGGAATCCTTGAGTTTCACATACCGCCCAGGGGTTCCCGTAAAAGCCTCCGCAACAAAGAAAGGCTGGGACAGAAACCGTTGGATCTTTCGTGCACGGGCCACCACCAGTTTATCCTCTTCGGAGAGTTCATCCATCCCCAGAATAGCGATAATATCCTGTAAATCTTTATACCGCTGAAGAATTCCCTGAACGTCTCTGGCAACTTTATAATGTTCATCCCCTACAATTTTCGGATCCAAAATTCGGGAAGTGGAGTCCAAGGGATCCACGGCGGGGTATATCCCCAGCTCCGCCAATTGACGGGACAACACGGTGGTTGCATCCAAATGAGCAAAGGCGGTTGCAGGAGCGGGATCCGTCAAATCATCGGCGGGAACATAGATGGCTTGAACGGATGTAATGGACCCTTTTTTTGTAGTTGTAATACGTTCCTGCAAGGTCCCCATTTCGGTGGAAAGGGTCGGTTGATAACCCACCGCCGACGGCATTCGCCCTAAAAGTGCGGAAACTTCTGATCCCGCCTGGGTAAATCGAAAAATATTATCGATAAAAAGCAGCACATCCTGATTTTCTTCATCCCGGAAATATTCCGCAACAGTAAGGCCGGACAACCCCACCCGGAGTCTTGCTCCCGGGGGCTCATTCATCTGTCCATAAACCAGTGCCGCTTTGCTGATCACACCTGACTCTTTCATCTCCATCCAAAGGTCGTTTCCCTCACGGGTCCTCTCCCCCACACCCGCAAAGACCGAGTAACCACCATGCTCGGTGGCACAGTTGTGAATCAGCTCCATAATAATAACAGTTTTTCCCACTCCTGCCCCGCCAAAAAGACCGGTTTTTCCACCCCTGGAGTAAGGCTCTAAAAGATCAACCACCTTGATTCCCGTTTCAAATATTTCCGTAGAGGTCTGTTGATCTTCATAGGAAGGGGCGGGCCGGTGAATGGGATAGGTTTTTTTAGCCCCCACGGGACCCATTTGATCAATGGGCTCCCCCAGAACATTCACAATTCTTCCTAAAACCTCGGGACCCACAGGAACACTGATCGGCGCCCCGGTGTCCAACACTTCCATTCCCCTCACCAACCCATCGGTTGAGGACATGGCGATCCCGCGCACACGGTTTTCCCCCAAATGCTGGGCCACTTCTAAAACCAGTTGCGCCGGGGCTTTTTTGCCGTCTCCCTTAAGTTTGATTTGAAGGGCATTAAAAATGTTGGGGAGTTTTTTAATTGGAAACTCCACATCCACCACTGGGCCAATGACCTGAACAATATGTCCCTTATTCATTTTATCCTCTCTTAACCGTTCATTTTGTTTTGATCAAAAACTATTTTAACGCCTCAGCGCCTCCCACGATATCCATTAATTCCTTGGTAATGGTGGCCTGCCTGGCTTTATTGAAATACAGGGTTAATTTAGAAATCATCTCCCTGGCATTACGGGTTGCTGAATCCATGGCCACCATACGCGCCCCTTGCTCACTAGCCGATGATTCCAAAAGGGCCTGAAACACCTGCCCCTCAATGTATCGGGGAAGGAGCATTTTTAAAATATCTTCTTCAGAGGGCTCAAACAAAGTTCCTCCACCCAGGGAAACCTCTCCTGAAGGGGGATCAATGGGAAGCAGTTGTTTCACGATTACTTTTTGGGAAATGGCCGATTTGAATTCGTTATAGATGAGATGGACTTCCTGAAATTTTTCTTCCCCGTAGGCCTGGGTTAAATCGGTTCCAAGCTCAACCGCATGCTCATATCCCAACCGGTCAAAAATTCCTACCGTCGCTTTTCGGATGGGAATCTCCCTTCTTCGGAAAAAATCCCGTCCTTTTCTACCCACGATGTTTAATGAAACCTCATTCCCTTCCGCTCTTTTCTGTCGTACTACCTCTGCCGCTTTTCGAACTAAATTCCCATTGAAACCACCGCATAACCCACGGTCCGCCGTGACCAATAAAACTTCTAACCGACTCCCTTCCTGGCGATTCAACATGGGGTGAAGATTCCGGTTCACCCTCCCCACCAAACCCTGCAACAGTAATGCCATCCGCTGAGCATAAGGCCGGGCCTCAACCACACGGTCCTGTGCCCGCCTTAATTTGGCGGCAGCCACCATCTTCATTGCCTTGGTAATCTGTTGTGTATTTTTAACGCTGGATATTCTGCGGCGAATTTGCTGTAAACTCGGCATGATTAATTAAACCCGGCTGGCCATGTATTCTTTTTTAAAATTTTCTAGAATCTGTTTGACCTTTGCGGTCAATTCATCATCCATTGCTTTTTTCTTGACCAACTCCGCCCGAAGATCTCCGTGATCATCCGTGATATGCTGAACCAAACGCTTCTCAAATGGCCGGACTTCCTCTACCGGAATATCATCCAAATACCCTTGGGTTCCGGCAAAGATCACCAGAATCTGTAACTCCACCGGCACCGGCTCATACTGATCCTGCTTAAGTAGTTCAACCATGCGAACTCCCCGGGCCAATTGGGCTTGAGTAGCTTTATCCAATTCACTTCCAAACTGAGCAAAGGCAGCCATCTCCCGGTATTGGGCCAAATCCAAACGCAGGGTCCCGGCAACCTTTTTCATCCCCTTGATCTGGGCACTTCCTCCTACACGAGAAACGGAAAGACCCACATTAATGGCTGGCCGGATTCCGGAATAGAACAGATCGCTTCCCAAATAAATTTGTCCATCGGTAATTGAGATCACATTGGTGGGAATATAGGCAGACACGTCTCCCGCTTGGGTTTCAATGATTGGAAGCGCGGTGAGGGACCCTCCCCCTTCTTTTTCACTGAGTTTCGCGGCCCGCTCCAATAAACGAGAATGGGCATAAAACACATCACCGGGAAAAGCTTCCCGACCCGGGGGACGCCTTAAGAGGAGAGAAAGCTGTCGGTAGGCCACAGCGTGTTTGGATAAATCATCATAAATGATTAAGGCATGCTTTCCGTTATCCCGAAAAAATTCTCCCATGGCACACCCCGCATAAGGGGCAATAAATTGAAGAGGGGCTGGCTCACTGGCAGTTGCTGCCACCACAATGGAATATTCCATTGCGCCATGATCCTCAAGTGTCTTCACCACACGGGCAACGGTGGATCGTTTTTGTCCCACGGCCACATAAATGCAAACCACATCCTGGCCTTTTTGATTAATCATGGTATCCACCGCAACAGCGGTTTTTCCGGTCTGGCGATCACCAATGATCAACTCTCTCTGGCCTCTACCAACCGGAATCATAGCATCGATGGCTTTAATCCCCGTTTGAAGAGGTTCTTTCACCGACTGACGAACCACAATTCCGGGTGCGATCACCTCCAAACGTCGTGTCTGATCGGTTTTGATGGGACCTCGCCCATCCACAGGTTGACCCAGGGCATCCACCACGCGGCCAACAAGGGCCTCTCCAACGGGTACCTCTGCGATTCTTCCGGTTCGCTTAACCAGGTCTCCCTCCTTAATTCCAACATCCGGCCCAAGTAACACCGCACCCACATTATCCTCTTCGAGGTTCAGCACCATCCCGAAAACACCTCCAGGAAACGCCAACAGCTCCCCGGCCATGGCACCTTCCAAACCATATACTTTTCCAATCCCGTCACCCACTTGAAGAACGGTTCCAACCTCCTGAACATCGCTCCTTTTTTCAAAATCCTGGATCTGCTGTTTAATCAGCTCCGTAATCTCACCTGCCCTAATCTGCATCTTAAGCCCCTTTCACCAAACGATCCGTTAAAGCCTCAAGCCTTCCCCGAACGCTTCCATCAAATACACGGCTGCCTATTTGTACCAACATGCCTCCAATGAGGCTCGAATCAACATCCACAGAAACTTCAACCTCTTGACCGGTAATTTCCCTCATCCGCTGACGGATCCGGTTTGTCTGCTCTTCATTGAAAGGCGTTGCCGTTAAAATTTTGACACGTTTGCGGCCTTGGGCTTGGTCAATCAACTGACCTAAAGCCTGAACCACTTCTTTTATGTAACGAATACGGTTTTTTTCAATCAATAACCGCGCAAACCTTTTGGTCTCGTCCCGCCACCCATTCTGCTCAGAAATTTGATTTATAAAGGCAATTTTCTCTTCCGGGATAAAACTGGGGCTGAGCAAAAAAACCCGAACCGCGTGAGATTCCTCAAACAACGAAGCCAGGGTTTCGAGGTCATCAAAAGTCTTTACGGATTTTTCAATTGAGGGCTGGCTTTCAAAAAAGGCTTTGGAATAACGCCTTGCTAAAACGTCCTTAAACACAATAGGACCCTACTTGATCCGAACCAAATGATATTTTAAATAAAAAAACCGATTTGAGAATCTCAAATCGATTCCTAAAATCCAGGAAAAATTCCCTAAATCCTAATCTTTTAAAAAACTTACGTACGCTATCATATGGTCGACTTTAATGTCAAGGAAATTTCCAGATACAACTGGCGGGAAAATTTCAGAAAAACCGTTTAGAAGATCTTAATTATTGTAAAGGCTCTTTGCCATCTCAGGATCGCAAACCGATTTCCTCCTATTTCCGCGGAAGGGTGCACAACCCCAACCCCGATTTTCACAGGGGTCCCTATTTCAGAATCAACCCTATAGAATTCTAAGGAACAATTACCAAATCCCCTATATCGGTGGTTCCTCCGGCCACCGGGAAGAAGGGACTGGACACACCCTTAATTCGATTTCCACTTATGGTGGCGGACGCTTTCACCACCAAATCACCCAATACAGTTGGAACAGTTGGAATTAAAAAGATCCCATCTATTTCGGTCACCACCGAGGTTCCGACCGCCATTGTCACGGTGGCCCCGGATACTGGAGTACCGTTGGAATCCACAACTCTTCCCACGACGGTTGTTTTAAGGTCCGGCATAACGTTGTTGTTGAGGCCATCTGCCAATCCGATGTTACCTCCATGATCCACAACTCGGGCTCCGATTGTAAGGCTTGAGACGCCCACCGGTATTGTGAAATCAAACTGGTAGGGATTGGTGGTATCGGAGGTTACTACTATCCCGTTCACTAAAAATTCCACTTTTTTCACCAGAATATCATCCACCGCAATGGCTGAAAGTTGAATGGTTTCTCCCTCCACAAGGGTATCTCCATCACTGGGCGAAGTAAGGATGACCATGGGAGAAATACCTCCGTTATCTGTAATATCCAGGTACTGGCCAATATATAAACGAGATTCTGCCCCGGGGTTTTGCGTGGCTACATAAACGTATCGACTATCCACGGCAATACCAAAGCCCATGTCCGCACGGAAAGAAGAGAAATCGATTCCCTGAAGACCTGCTGGATGGGAAGGATCGGAGACATCGATCATAGGAACAAAATTGGTGAAAAACGCATCTGCCCCAAAAACCACATAGCCCGACTGGGCCACGTCAAATAAAGTGCCTCCCACTCCTTGATGGGTAAAACCGACGATGGCCGGATGATAGGGATCGGAAAAATCAACGATTTGAAGACTTCCCGTATGGTCGGCAATGAAAGCAGTGTCCCCATCCACCACCACATCTTGTGCATTCCTGGGAGTATCCACCGTTCCCACAATTTGAGGGTTCATGGGGGATTGAATATCGATAATTTGGACCCCCGCTGTCCCATCTGCCACCACGGCAAAAGTTCTGGAAATATCTACGCCTCTTCCCGTTCCTGGGGTGGGAACCGATCCCAACAGAAAAGGATGAGCGGGTTCGGTCACATCAAAAACCTGTAAGCCCCCTGCACCATCCACCACCATTGCACGAGAACCGGAAACCATCACATCAAATGCTCCGCCTACGGTTGGCGCTGAACCCAGGGATACGGGGTTTGAAGGATTGGAAATATCCACAACCCAAAGTCCGAGACCCACATTGGCAATAAAAGCAAGATTGCCTACGACCTTGACATCAATTGAAGTCCCAGTGGACTTCAAAGAACCAACAATAAAGGGAGAACGACGGTTCGACACATTAACCACCTGAAGCCCTTCTGCACCGGCGGCCACAAATGCAAAATCCTCTTTTACGTCCACATTATACGCCTTACCCGGAAGTGCCACATAGGAGAGGGGGACTGGTGCAAAAGTACTGATGGGTTTATAGAACGTCACCGTACGGGTCAGGGCTGTGCTGTTATCCGCAACGTCGGTGGCAAGAGCCGTAACCGGGTTTTCCCCCTCCAAAAGGGTGATATTAGTTTGAAAAGAATTCCCTACCATTGTTACACTGTATCCACTAATGGAAACCCCAGAAACGATATTAGCATCAACCGCCGTTCCTGAAACCGTGAGGATCTCCTGGTTGGTGGCAAGATTCGAATTGGGCGAATTCAAGGTGAGCACCGGGGGGGTTTTATCGATATTGACCGAAACCGTCGTGGTGGCAGGATTACCCGCTAAATCAACGGCGGTTCCTGAAACGGTTTGATTCATCCCTTCGGTGGCAATAGGAGCTGGGGGTGTCACCGTGCTCAAACCCGATAAAGCATCAGAGGCATCAAAAACCACCTTCACATCGGTATTGTTCCATCCTGCAGGATTTGGGGGGGGGGAGACCGTGGCATTGATAGAAGGCGGTGTTTTGTCCAGGTTTATGTTCGCCTGAGCCGTTTCAGTATTGCCTGCCATATCGGTTGCCGTTCCATTAATCAATTGGTTTGCCCCTTCCGTGGTAAGCGTCACCGGAGGGGAATGGGATTCCACCCCGGATAAACCGTCGACGGCAATAAAATTAACGATTGTATCGATGTTATTCCATCCCGATGAATTAGGAACAGGGGAGATGTTCTTTGTAAGGGTGGGCGGGGTTTTATCGATATTGACACGGATGGAATCATGGGAAACATTCCCAGCGAGGTCTGCTGCTGTTCCCTCCACCCACTGATCCGCTCCCTCGGTTCCAACCGTTTTCATTGGCGTAACCGTATCCATCCCGGACAAATTATCTATCCCCGAGAATGAAACATCCACATCGGTATTATTCCAGCCATTGGAATTGGGTAAAGGTAAAGCCGAAGCGGATATAACCGGAGGGGTCCTATCCAAATGAATGGTCACGCTTGTGGAAGCAGTATTCCCCGCTTTATCTTCCGTGGTTCCGCCTACAATTTGCCCTGCGCCTTCTTCATTGACTACAACCGGATCGGGACAGGAGGCCACGCCGGAGAGAGTATCCTCACAATGAAAGGTCACCGTTACATGCTGATTGTGCCAGCCTGAGGAATTGGGTAAAGGATCAATCGTTGCTGTAATCACAGGTGGATCATTGTCCGCTCCGACGATCCGGAGGGTCAATCCTGAACCAGGTTTTCCTTTAAGTTTGATTGAAAGTGTATTGTCTATCCCCGCTGTGATCGGTTTTTCTAAAAAATAAACCCTTCGTTTAAAATCCCGTGGAACAAGGATTTTCTGTCCGTTTAAAATAACATTTGCGGAAGAGACCAGATGATAGGGCCTGTCCTGGAGGAAAAAGAACGGAAATTTTTCCCGTTTGAAATGGAGCGCCTTTTTTTTCCAATGGAGAAGGGAATTGGCATGTTTAAATTCAGGTTGATGCCGATCACCTTTTTTGGAAACCCATGAAAAAAACGGCTTTTTCAAAATGGGGGGGGCATCCGCCACCGGATCGGCAGGATCTTCCTCTATCTCCATTCCTCCGTTATAGACCTCAAGAATATAGGAAATGTTTGGATTGGGAACCGAAAAATGAAAGGAGACGACCTTGGATCGTTTTGATTCACGCACAATGTCTTCGGGACCGAAAACAGTATAAGTACCGGCAAAAACAGAAATCGGAATAAGGGAAAGGAGAAAGAGTGTGAAAAAGGTTATGTTTCTTGTTTGACCAAAAAACCTCCGGGACAAACAGTTATACATGGGAACACCTCCTCATTTATTGGAAAAACGAAATTTGCTTTTTTTTCGATGTTCCGCTCCATGAAGGGCATTTAACTGAACTTAACCGAGGTTTTTTTTTCTGTCAAATAAATTTCCAATAAAAATCAGTGGGATAGGCCATTTTTGAACAACCTATGACAGGGAAGACAAATATTTTAGGAAGGGAGAAAATAAAAACCAGAAGGGTTTAAACCGTTAAAGCGGTTTTGAGGTAAACTTTTGTTTAAGCGATTTTTACCATTCTGCCACCTTTCATCCAGTCAATCTTAATCCTTTCCCGCGCTCAATGATACCGCCGGCAAGGACGCGGTCGCCATCATAAAGGACCACAGACTGGCCCGGGGTTATGGCTTTTTGAGGAGATTTAAAAGTGAGGCGAAAAGAGTTCTCCGATATGGACTGCACCCGAGCGGATTGCTCCGGTGTTCGATACCGGATTTTTGCTTTGACCCAAACATCCGAATCAAACGTGGATATGCCGACATAATTTAAATCCTGGGCAAACAGCTCTTGCTGAAAGAGCGCCTCTTCCGGCCCCACCAATACCTGGTTCTTGACCGGGTCCAAATGAGTCACGTATAAACGCTGTCCTGCTGGAATTCCTAATCCTCTTCGCTGGCCCACGGTGTACATGGAGAGTCCCCGATGGTGACTTAAAACTTTTCCATCCGCAGTCACCATTTCACCGGTCTTCAAGGCCTCCGGATAACGCTCTTCGATAAACCCCCTGTAGCCTTTCTGGGTGACAAAGCAGATCTCCTGACTCTCCCGGATTTCATCGGCAGGCAACCCTAAGTTTTCCGCTTCTTTCCAAACCGCTTCCTTTTTTAAATCTCCCAAGGGAAACCAAACCCGGGAAAGCTGTCTCTGTGAAAGGCGATAGAGAAAATAGCTCTGATCTTTCGTCTCATCCACCCCCTTCAACAACTGATAGCGGTTTGAATTTGAATCATACTCAACCCGTGCGTAATGCCCCGTGGCCAAATAGTCCGCCCCAAATTTTTCGGCAACCTTAATGAGGTGGCCAAACTTTACCCGCTCATTGCACCGGACACACGGGTTAGGCGTTCGCCCCGAAAGATATTCGGCGCCGAAATCCTGGATGACGTCCCGTTCAAAAGCTTCCTCCGCATTAAACAGATGGTGCGGGATTCCCAAGCGCTCGCACACATAGCGCGCGATTCCGACCTTGCAACAAGAACGGTCCTGCCATCGTCCTTCGGGGCCTTCCTCTCCCTCCCAAAGTTTGAGGGTCACCCCGATGACTTCATGGCCTTGGGCTTGGAGCCGGGCGGCCGCCACGGAACTGTCGACCCCGCCACTCATTCCCAGAATCACCTTATACCGCTGCGGTATATTCCCCATTTTATCCGACTTTCACTTCTTCTTTCACTTTGGAATTGTTTGACGGACTGCCAAAGGAAGGAATCTCTTCCTTTTCTTTTCCCATATCGCAGGTGCCATTAAACCGCACCCCTTCCTCAATCAAAAGAATTGGGGATTTGATGGACCCGGTTAAAACCGCGGGACTTAATAACTGAACCTTCTCCTTGGCCACGAGGTTTCCATTAATCTTTCCGCTGCAGATGATGGTTCCCGCATTAATTTCAGCGTTAAGGACGGCTGTATCCCCCACCACCAAGGTTCCTTTGGTAAGGATTTCCCCTTCTATCTTCCCGTCCACACGAACGGTTCCCTCGTAGGTCATCACGCCCTTAAATTCAGTTCCTTTTCCGAGAAAGGCAATAATATCATCGTTCCGAAAATCTTTATCATCCCTTTTTAACATAATCCCTCCCTTTTTTAAGTGGGTCTTTCGGAAAAATAAAACCCCGACTTTCCCATAGGACAAGTGGGTGCCCCCAGACAGCACGGTCGTCTTAGGCAAACCCCGTTGAATCCTTTTTTTTATTTTCCTAACAGTGTTTCAATCAAACGGTCAAGGTCATCTGCGGAATAGTACTCAAGAATAATCCGTCCCCGATCCTGCTTCCCTTTTACCTTCACCTTTGTTCCAAGGTGACGGATCAATTTTTCTTCAAGCTCCATTACCTCCGGGGCTTTGTTATGGATTACCCCCCCCGAACTCTTCTTCTGATTCGCTTTTAATAATTCCTCGGTCTCCCGAACGGAAAGACCGTTTTGGATAATTTGGTGAACGGTGCGCTCAATTAAACTGGGAATCTTCATGGAGAGAAGAACTTTTGCATGACCGTAGGATAACCGGCCAGAAACCATTTCTGCCTGAACGGTTACAGGGAGGGTAAGAAGGCGCAATGTATTGGTAATGGTGGAACGATCTTTCCCCACACGCCTGGCAATCTCCTCTTGGGTTAAACCGAATTCCTCAACCAATTGCCGAAAAGCCTTTGCAGCCTCAATGGGATTGAGATCCCGTCGTTGAATATTTTCTACAAGGGCCAACTCTAAAAGTTCAGTCCCGGAAGCCTCCCGCACCATGACGGGTACAAACTCAAGGCCTGCCAACTTGGCTGCTCTCCACCTTCTCTCTCCCGCAATTAATTCAAAATGCTCCCCCTCTTTTCGAACCAAAAGGGGCTGAATCACACCTTTTTCTTTGACTGAGTCGGTTAACTCTGAAAGATCCTTTTCATCAAAAGCTTTTCTGGGTTGGTAAGGGTTTGGATGAATTCGATTAACGGAAACTTGAACTGTCCCTTCTGAACCACTTCCCTGACCCGACTCCCGTTCTCGAGGCTCTGAAAAAAGAGCTCCAATTCCTTTACCCAACGGTTTCCTTTGCATAACTGACTAGCTCCTTTGCTAATTCCAGATAAATTTGGGCCCCTCTTGAACCGATATCATATAAGAGCACGGGCCTGCCATGGCTGGGCGCCTCCGCTAAAGTCACATTTCTAGGAATAATAGTTTCAAAAACCCTTTGGTGAACGTTGCCTCGGACTTCCTGGAGGACTTGATGACTCAGGCTGGTCCGCCCATCAAACATAGTGAGCAATATCCCTTCCACCTTCAGGTCCGGATTAAAGGATTGCTGAATCAATTTAATAGTTTTTAAAAGCTGCCCCAGCCCCTCCATTGCATAATACTCACACTGAACAGGGACAATCACTGAATCAGCTGCAGTTAAGGCGTTTAATGTCAAAAGACTGAGCGATGGGGGACAATCAATTATTATAAAATCATAGCCTTCTTTAAAATCTTCCAAGGCCTGCTTCAGTGCGCCCTCCCGCTGGGGAAAATCAACCAATTCAATTTCAGCCCCGACTAAATTGATTGTTGCGGGAGCGACTAAAAGACTTGAAATTTCAGTGTGTTGTAATATTTGTGGAAGAGGGAAACCGTTTAAAAGCACCTCATAAACCCCTTCCTTTAGGCCCTCCCGATTGATTCCCAACCCGCTGGTTGCATTCCCTTGAGGGTCAATATCCACAAGCAGAATATTTCGATTCGCAATGGCTAATGAAGCGGCTAAGTTAATTGCGGTTGTTGTTTTTCCTACCCCACCTTTTTGATTTGAAATAGCAATTACCCGCCCCATAGACCCCCCCCTCACAAACGGACCGGATCATAACACACTACTGAATGCTTGAAAAGTAAAATCTAATGTTCCACGTGGAACATTGAGGTCAATTGGGGGGAGAAATAATCCAGAAGGTTCTTTGTTGAGAAGAACAAGGAATGAGAACCAACTCTTTCCTAATTCCTATTTCCTTATCTTTTTTGGTACCAGTCCCCTCCCCACCATAAAGAATAACCGCTCCTCCCTTTTTTAGCAAATTCTCCGCTTTATTAACCAATTGGGATCCCTTTCCAACCCCCCGGGAAACAATTCGATCGAAAAAACCCCTATACGCCTTATCGGAAAGAATCGCCTCAAATCTTTTATTTATTATTTCAACTTTCTCCAATCCAAGGAGCCCCACAATATGATGGAGAAAGGAAGACTTCTTTTCCGAGCCCTCAAGAAGAAAAAGGGATAGGTGTGGGAAAACTATTTTCAGCGGAATTCCAGGTAACCCTGCACCACTCCCAACATCCAAAACAGCCAGTTGATTCCAAACCGGAAAAATCAAAACAAGGGAAAGTGAATCCAGGAAATGCTTAATAATAATATCCTGATCCTCTGTAATGGCGGTTAGACGGTGGACTTGATTCCACCGCTTCAGGTCATTTAAATAGGTTAGGAACTGCTTCTGTTGGGTTTTGGTAAGATCAAGCCCAAGACCCTTTGCTCCTTTGACAAGGAGAAATTCAAGGTCTTGAATTTCTTTTTCGGTCAGTTGGCGTGGGAAATCCTGTCGCATCCCTCTTCTCGCCTTCTTTGGGCTTCCAATGCAACAACGAGGACGGAAATGGCGGCTGGGGTCACCCCTGAAATTCGAGAAGCTTGGCCAAGGGATAGGGGTCTTACTTTTTTAAGTTTCTCTTTTACTTCACGGGAAAGGCTGGACAAGCGGTCGTAATCAAATCCTTCTGGAACCCTCTTCTCCTCCATTTTCTGAAAACGCTCCACCTGTACCAGCTGCCTTTGGATATACCCCTCATATTTCACTTGAACCTCGACCTGAACAGAAACATCCGTGTCGATCGATGAGATTTTCTCATAAAAGGTAGACACTTTTTTAAAGTCCATTTCTGGCCTTTTGAGCAGTTGAAACAAAGAGGTTTCTCCCGGAATATCAACAAACACAGGTGGTTCAAGAAGGTTTGGTGTTTTTTTATCCCGAATTTTTGTATATTTCAATCGAGTGATTTCGTTCAGAACCGCCTCTTCTTTTTTAACCAAGCGTTGAAATGCAACAGAGGAAATTAAACCTAATTTATACCCTTTTTTCATCAAACGCAGATCTGCATTATCATGTCGAAGAAGCAGCCGGTACTCGGCTCTAGAAGTAAACATGCGATAGGGCTCTTCCGTTCCCAGGGTAACTAAATCATCAATTAAAACACCAATATAAGCATCTGCCCGACCCAGAATAAAAGGGTCCTCTCCTTTAATGGAAAGTCCCGCATTGATTCCTGCCATCAGCCCTTGGGCCGCGGCTTCTTCATATCCGGAAGTACCGTTAATCTGCCCCGCAAGAAAAAGGCCAAAAACCGATTTTGTTTCTAGTGTGGGCTTGAGTTGGGTTGGATGAACAAAATCATATTCTATGGCATATCCCGGACGGATCATCTCCGCATTTTCAAGACCTTTAATACTTTGAACCATTCTGAGTTGAATTTCCGCAGGGAGGCTTGTGGAAATTCCATTGGGATACCATTCAATAGTGGATCGACTTTCCGGTTCCAAAAACACCTGATGCCTTTCTTTTTCTGAAAAACGGACCACCTTGTCCTCAATGGAGGGGCAATAACGAGGGCCAACTCCTTCTATAATCCCACTGTACAGGGGAGAACGGTCTAAATTATCACGGATGATTTGATGGGTCTCCCCGTTGGTGTAGGTTAAAAAACAAGGGACCTGCTCCCGTTCAATCCTATCCGTAAAGTGAGAAAATGGAACAGGAGGATTATCTCCATATTGGGGACACATGACGGAATGGTTAATGGTTCTTCCGTCTAGCCTTGGGGGTGTGCCTGTTTTTAATCTGGACATTTGAAAACCTAAATCATCAAGGCTATCGGAGAGGGAATGTGAGGGAGCTTCTCCAACCCGGCCTCCAGGAGTTTGTTTCATTCCAACATGGATCAAACCCTTCAAAAAGGTCCCCGTAGTAATGATTAACGCCCGGGTGAAAAATCGGGAACCCTTTTCCATTTCAATTCCAACAACCTTTTCCCCTTCTACTAAAATTTTTTTCACCATCCCCGGGTAAAGATCAAGTCTAGGTTCATTCTCTAAAACCCGCCTCATTTCCAACTTATACTCTATTTTATCTGCCTGGGCTCGAAGCGCTTGCACCGCGGGACCTTTTCTTGTATTTAGCATTCGGAACTGAAGCCCTGTCCGATCAATCACCCTGCCCATCTCTCCTCCAAGGGCATCAATTTCCCTTACCAAATGTCCTTTCGCTATTCCTCCAATAGCAGGATTACAAGACATCTGGGCGATATGATCTAAACTTACGGTAACCAAAAGCGTCCTGCAACCCATCCTGGCTGCAGCTAAAGAAGCTTCACACCCTGCATGGCCCCCTCCCACCACTACAACATCAAACCTTGTTTTTTCCACTAACATAAACCTGAAATCCCACAAATAACTAAAAAATTGCTAAATTTTGGTCCTAAAAACCCACATTCTTTTTTTTAAAACGGGTATGTTCCACGTGGAACATACCCAATATAGTCACTTACCAATACAGAAACCTTTAAAAATCCGATCTAAAATATTTTCCGATACAGTTACACCGGTGACCTCACCCAACGCATCCAAGGCCCCACGGAGATCTACAGCCAAAAACTCCCACGACATCTGTTTTTCGGAGGAACGTAAAAGGTGATTTAAAGAATCATGTGCCTTTTGAAAAGCTCCTCTCTGACGAAGGGTTGTAACCAAAGGGGACTGATCTCTCTGGGAAACCCCTCCAAAAACAACACGCCGCACCTCTTGATGTAACATTTCCATTCCCACCCCAGAGGTCGCTGATATTTCAATTATGGGTCCGCTCCATAACGACTTGGGGTTCCAAACCTTTTTTTTATCTGTTTTGTTAATGATAATAATTCTTTTTCTTTCAGAGGTCTTTTGAATTAACTCCAAATCAACATCGCAAAGAGGTTCGCTCCCATCTAAAACAAGTAAAATTAAATCCGCACTCTGTTTTGCCGAAACACTTCGGGTAATCCCTTCCTGTTCTACAGGATCCGAGGACTGACGAAACCCCGCGGTATCGATAATTCGAAGAAGTACTCCCCCCACCATAGCAGTTTCTTCCAAAAGATCCCGGGTGGTCCCTGGATGAGGCGTTACAATGGCCCGTTCCATTCGCAGGAGGGTATTGAAAAGGCTGGATTTTCCCACATTGGTCCTACCCGTAATGACCGTTTTAAGCCCTTCCCGAAGAAGAATTCCATCCTCTGAAGCGTTCATGATCCCTTTTATTTGTTGAATGGCTTTTCCTACCTCAACCTGAAGGGTTTTTATATCAATAAAATCAATATCTTCCTCACAAAAATCAATGGAAACCTCAATTCTCGCTAATATATTAATTAAAAGGTCTCTCACTTGGTTTACCCGAAAGGAAAGTCCACCGTCTAATTGGTTCAACACCGCTTCATATCCCAAATCAGATTTTGACCGAATAAGCTCCATTACTGCTTCGGCCTGGGCAAGGTCGATCCGCCCGTTCAGAAAAGCTCTTTTGGTGAACTCACCTGCCTCGGCCAGCCGTATCCCAATGGAATTTAAAAGCTGAAGAATTCTTTGACCCGCCATAATGCCCCCGTGGCAATGAATTTCTATTACATCCTCTCGTGTATAGCTGTGTGGGGCTCTCATGATGAGGAGAAGAACTTCGTCTATTTTCCGGCCCTGAAAGGAAAAAACGCCTCCATACAAAATACGATGGGAGGGTACCCGTTCAATCTGAGTTTTTTCCCGATGAGCTTTAAAAACCTTGGCAATTTTTTCAAAAACCCCGGCGCCACTCAAACGAATAATAGAAATACCTCCTTCTCCCAAAGGAGTGGAAATGGCGCATATAGGTTCTTCCTGTATGATCCGTAACGGTTCTATTTTAGTCGTTTTTTTTTCAGGCTTCGTTTGATTAGCCACGGATTATCTCTTTTGAAGAAAACGAACGGTTACATACTGCTGGGTAATGGTTAAAATATTGTTGGTCATCCAATATAAAACCAGCCCAGAGGAGAAATTAAGAAACAAAATAGTAAAGACAAAGGGAAGGAACATCATTATTTTTGCTTGTCTTGGATCCATTGGCGTGGGTTGAATTTTTTGCTGAATAAACATGGTTGCGCCCATAATAATGGGAAGAACATAGAAGGGGTCTTTATCTGAGAGGTCTGTGATCCAAAAAATAAAAGGGGCTTGCCGAAGCTCGATGGTGGTGTAGAGAATATTAAAAAGTGCTATAAAAACAGGTATTTGAAGTATAACCGGAAGGCATCCCCCAAGAGGGTTTACTTTGTGGTTTTTATAAAGAGAAAGCATTTCTTTGTTGAGGCGCTCCCGGTCATTTTTATATTTTTTTTGAAGCGCTTGCATTTGGGGTTGTATCGCCTGCATGCCTTTCATAGACGTATAGCTTTTGTGGGTTAAAGGGATAAAAAGTGTTTTAATCAAACAAGTTAGAAATATTATGGAGAAACCATAATTGTGACTAAATTGGTAAAAGAAATTCAGAATGGCGAAAAGAGGCTTTGCTACCAGTCGAACCACCGACCAACTACCGTAGATAAACCAGCCAAAATCAATGGCCTCTTCAAGGTGAGCATTTAGTGCTTTTAGTCGTTCATGCTCCTTTGGCCCCGCATATAGGGCCAACTCCAATGCTTCTTGGGGAAGCTCCAACCCGATGGTGACTCTGTCATCCCCCAACTTTTCAGTGAATACCCTTGTTTCAACTTCCTGTTTAGGGACGATAATAGTAGAAATAAAATATTTATCTTGTAGCGCTACCCAACGAACGCTTCCAAAATGCTGAACTTTTTCCCCTCTATTTTCAACTTTATCTTTTTCAACTTTTCCGTTGACTAAACTAATAGGACCCACAAACCCAACCATTTTTTTCTTCTCCCAGTCGGTGATGCCAAAATTCTCTCCAAGGGAAAGGACTCCTTTTCCTTCAAATCCTGTGTAAGTAATTCTGACATCCACACGATAGGAGTTCTTATGAAAAGTAAAATCCTTTCTAATTTTCTCTCTCCCATTTTCTCCTTGGTATATAAAGGAAATTTTTTCTTTTTCTTTTCTCCCTTGAAGATTTATATCTTCCCCAATGATTTGAAAAACCTTATCTCCATAACTTTCTCCCCCAATGTTTAAATCCATGGGATAAACTTCCCCTTCTTCACTTAACAATTGTATAATTTTTGCTTCTTTTTTAAGGCTTTCTTTATACTTTTTCAGTTCCCAGGTTTTAATCACTCCCCCTTGGCTGGAGAGAATGGCTTTAAAAAGATCTGTTTCAACAGATACCTCCATTGCATCAAATGTTTTCTTTTCTTTTTCCTCTTTTTTCTCTTCGACTGGAGAGATCTCCTCCGAGAAAACACTTTTTTCTTCTATTTTTTCATTTTCTTTTTTTCCTTTTTCCTGGGTCTCTATCTTTTTCTCCCCTATTCCAAACCATTTTTCCATGATTAAAGGATAAGAAAGAAGAATCACCAGTGAAATAACTAAAAATAAAATTGCGTTCTTTTCCATGTTTTTTTACTAAAAAAACCTATTTTACTGGATCGTAACCGCCTGGGTGGAAAGGGTGACACTTAAGTACCCTGACCATAAAGAGGAAAAACCCTTTAAAAAGCCCACGGGCCTCAAGGGCTTGAACCGCATAATTTGAACAAGAAGGGTAAAAACGGCAGGAGGGGAAAAGTAATGGGGAAATAATCCTTTGATATCCCCTAATTAAAAGGATAAACATCTTTTTTAACACTGAAAACCCTGATCAAATCCTTTCAAACTTTCTTTAACCTTTTCTTTCAATTGACCAAAGGACACCTTTTTAGAAGGACCTCTAGGAAGGATAATGAGGTTTTTCTTTTCAAAAAAAGACTTATGTTTCCTAAGTATTTCTCTGTAAATTCTTTTTATCCTATTTCTTTCCACAGCATTTCCGAACTTTTTCCCTACAACCACAGCAAAACCACCCTCTGTTTCTTCTCCCTTTTCAAAAAAAACCTTAAAAAATCGATTCTCAAGAACCCTTCCTTTTTTAAAGGTTCTTTTAATATGAATAGACCTTTTTTCCTTTTTTTTTACAAGGGTTCTGTTATTCAACGGATAACTTTCTCCTACCCTTTTTTCTTCTATTGTTAATAATTTTTCTCCCATCCTTGGTTTTCATCCTTTTTAGAAAACCATGGGTTCTTTTTCTCTTAATTCGACTGGGTTGGTAGGTCTCTGACATTTTTCCTCCTTATTTTTAAGAGGGTGTATTATATGGACCAGGTTTTGAACTGTCAAGAAAATTTAGTTTTTTCCCACAGCCTTATTACTAATAGTATTATTAAATTAAAAACTAGTAGGAGAAGTAGTAGAAGCGGGGGAAAAGGGGAAATTTATTTTTTTACCCTATAAAAATTAGGATCATAAGGGTATTTTGACCTTGTGTAAAATTATGTGTTTTAGGAAAGATGATAAGGGTAAAAAGACTTGATAAAAAAAAAACCTTGTTATAAGATGGCCTCCGCTAACCAGCCTCTAAACACTTGCTTTTCTTGTATAAGATTTCTTCTAGAAGGGTGTTACTATTAAATAAAAAAAATCCTTTATTTCATTGAAAATAAAGGGAAATTATTATTATCAACAGGTGTTGATAAAGTTGTGGTTAATTTTCTAAAGGTAGGGGGGTCTGTGTTTATTTATGGAGAGGGAGAAGATATGGAGCCAAACGTTGAACGCTCTTCAAGGAAAATTTTCGAAGCAGATTTTTGAAACCTGGTTTCAAACCGCAAACCTCGAAAGTCTTCAGGAAGGAAAAGTAAAAATAGGGGTTCCAAACCGTTTTTTTGGGGATTGGCTGAAGGATCATTACCAGGATGTCTTAATTGAAACACTGAATGGACTTCTTCAAAGAAACGATGTTGAAATTACTTTCGGTGTAAAAATGGAAAAGCAGGAGAACCTATTCCGGGAAAAAGTCCTGAAGGAAGAGGGGAAACCAGAGCGCAGGACATGGGTTGGGGCCGCTTTAAATCCTAGATATACCTTTAACACCTTTGTGGTAGGATCCAGCAACCAATTTGCCCATGCGGCAACGCAAGCGGTGGCAGAGAACCCCGCGCGGGCCTACAATCCTCTTTTTATCTATGGAGGGGTGGGTCTTGGGAAAACCCATCTTTTAAATGCCATTGGAAACCACGCTTTAAATCATAAAAGATTAACTAAAATTGTTTATGTCTCTTCAGAACAATTTACCAACGAGGTCATCAACTCCATCCGCTATGATCGAATGGGAGATTTTAGAAATCGCTATCGAAATATTGACATGCTGTTGGTGGATGATATTCAGTTCATCGCAGGGAAGGAGAGAACCCAGGAAGAGTTTTTCCATACCTTTAACACGCTGTACGAGTCTCAAAAACAGATTGTCATCACTAGCGATCTTTTTCCGAAAGAGATGCCTACTATTGAAGAACGCTTAAGATCCCGGTTTGAATGGGGTTTAATTGCAGATATTCAACCTCCGGATTTGGAAACAAAGATTGCTATTTTAAAAAGAAAGGCTGAAACGGAAAAAATGCCTTTAAACGATGAAGTGGCTCTTTTCCTGGCCAGCAACATACAAACCAACATCCGAGAACTGGAGGGGTCTCTCATTCGTCTCGGGGCTTTTTCATCTCTTACCGGGCAGGAGGTTACCATTGAGTTGGCGAAAACGGTCCTCCGGGATACCCTGATTGGAAAAGGAAAAGTAGTCTCCGTAGAGGAGATTCAAAAAGCTGTTGCCGAACAATTTCAAATCAAGGTCTCTGACATGAAATCTAAGAAAAGGACAAAAAACCTGGTTTACCCTAGGCAAATAGCCATGTATATTTGCCGAGAAATCACCCCCCTTTCCTTTCCGGAAATTGGTAGAAACTTTGGGGGCAGGGATCATACCACGGTAATGCACTCTTGCCGAATCATAGGGGAGAGCAAGGAGAAAGATGTCCAACTTAGAAAGACCCTTGAGTTATTAACCAAAAAGCTTAAGGAGGGAAGATGACCATGGAACTCACAATCGAAAGAGGGGTCCTGTTGTCCGGGCTACAAAGAGTTCAGGGTATCGTGGAAAAAAGAAATACGATGCCGATTCTCTCAAACCTTCTGATGGAAGCGGAAGAAGGAAAGTTAAGGCTTTTTGCAACTGACCTAGAAATCGGGTTAAAGGGAGAATATCCCGCCACGGTGAAGAAAGCGGGGGCGGTTTCCATCTCAGCCCGAAAATTTTTGGATATTATTCGGGAACTGCCTGAGACGCAGATTGAAATTTCATCACAAGATAACCATTGGATAGAAATAACCGCGGCATCTTCAAAGTTTCGAATGGCGGGCCTTTCTCCTGAGGAATTCCCCCCAATTCCCAATCCGGAGAAAGAAGTGCTGTTGACGGTTCCCCGGAAACCTTTTCTGGAGGGGATTGAAAAGGTTGTTTTTGCGGTAGGAGACAATGACGCCCGCCATATTCTCAACGGAGTTCTTTTAAACATCAAGCAAGAGGGAAGAGGGGGATATACGTTACGCCTGGTGGGAACCGATGGGCACCGTTTGGCCAAAGTGGAGAGAAAGCTGACCCTGGAAGGGGGAAATACGACGGGTCCCCCGGAACATAACTTGGTCATTTCAAAGAAGGCGATCTTGGAGATCAAAAAGCTGCTGGAGGAAGACGACCAAGAGCCCGTTATGGGACTTTCGGAAAACCAAATCGTTTTGAAAAAAGGCAATTTACTTTTTATCACCCGTTTAATGGAAGGCAGTTTCCCCAACTATGAACAGGTGATTCCTAGAAACAACAAAAATAAAATGGCCCTGGAAAAGAAAACCCTGGAAGGGGCTTTGAAAAGGGTATCCATTTTTGCCCGGGAGAAAACCAATGCCATTCGGTTGACGGTTCAACCCAATCGCTTGGGACTCTTATCCAACAACCCTGATGTAGGGGAAGCTCAGGAGGAAGTAAAGGCGGAGTATAAGGGGGAGGAAATTGTGGCCGGATTTAACGCCCGTTATCTCTTAGACGCCATCTCTGTCATAAAGAGTGAGACTGTTTTCTTGCATTTTGATGATGCTTTTAGCCCATGTATGGTGACGGATGAAACCGACTCCCAATTTCTTTGTGTCGTTATGCCGATGAGAATATAGAGGGGTTCATGGGCGACCAGTATAATGCCGAAAAAATAAAAGTCCTGGAAGGTTTAGAGGCCGTTCGAAAGCGACCGGCGATGTATATTGGGAGTACCGGAATCGATGGGTTGCACCATTTGGTTTATGAAGTGGTGGATAACAGTATCGATGAATCCATGGCTGGATTTTGTGATTCCATTGAAATTACCCTCCATGTGGATTGCAGTGCAACGGTGAATGATAATGGAAGGGGGATTCCAACAGGAATTCATTCCACCCAAAAACGATCCGCTGCGGAGGTGGTCCTAACGGTGTTACACTCGGGCGGAAAATTTGACCATGAGGCCTACAAGGTATCCGGAGGGCTTCATGGCGTGGGTATTTCGGTGGTCAATGCGCTCTCTGAATGGTTGGAAATGGAAATTCGCCAAGAGGGGTCTGTTTTTGAACAGCGATACGAACGAGGTCACCCCATGGCGTCTCTTGCCATCACAGGAAAAACAAAAAAGCGGGGCACCAAAATTACCTTTAAACCGGATTCTCAAATTTTTGAGGAAATGGAATTTAATTTTGATACCCTGGCGCGGCGATTTCGGGAGTTGGCGTTTCTCAACAAAGGGCTTACCATTACCCTAACAGATGAACGTACGGAGAAGGAGCAGGTTTTTCAATATAAAGGCGGAATTTTATCTTTCGTGGAGCATCTTAACGAAAATAAAAACCCCCTCCATAAACCCATTTATATTTCTCGGGAAAAAAATGGACTCATGCTCGAAGTTGCACTTCAATATAATGACGGCTATGCAGAAAATATTTTCTCCTTTGCCAATAATATTAATACCCGGGAGGGGGGAACCCATATGGTTGGCCTCAAAGCGGCCCTCACCCGGACGGTTAACAGTTATGGAACCTCCGCCAATATTATTAAAGACCCCAAGGAGTCCCTAAGCGGGGAAGATGTTCGGGAAGGTTTAACGGCGGTGATTAGTGTGAAATTACCCAACCCGCAGTTTGAAGGACAAACGAAAACCAAACTGGGTAATAGCGAGGCAAAAGGACTGGTTGAAGCCGCCATTAACGAAGCGCTGGGAGAGTTTTTTGAGGAAAATCCGCCCATTGCAAAAAAGATTATTGAAAAAACACTCAATGCCTATCGGGCCCGGGAAGCAGCCAGAAAAGCCAAAGACCTTATCCGACGGAAAAATGCACTGGATGGCAGTAATCTTCCCGGTAAGCTTGCGGATTGCTCGGAAAAAGATCCTGACCACAGCGAAATTTTTTTAGTGGAAGGGGACTCCGCCGGGGGGTCCGCCAAGCAAGGACGGGACCGGCGGTATCAAGCCATTCTCCCCTTGAAGGGAAAAATTTTAAACGTTGAAAAAGCCCGTTTTGATAAGATGATTTCCAGTGAAGAAATTCGAACCTTAATCACTGCCTTGGGGACAGGCATTGGGGTGGGTGATTTTGATATCAAAAAGGCCCGTTATCACCGGATCATTATTATGACCGATGCGGATGTGGATGGATCCCACATTCGCACCTTGCTGCTTACCTTTTTTTATCGGCAAATGCCTCAGATGATTGAAAATGGTTACATTTATATTGCCCAACCACCCTTGTTTAAAGTTAAGAAAGGGAAAAAAGAAGCTTACATTAAAGATGAAACCGCAATGAGAAATTATCTGATGGATCTGGTGGTGGATGAGGTATCCCTGCTGGTGGAGGGGGCCTCTGAAGGCATTTCCGGCCCACCCCTCAAGGCACTATTGGAAAAACTGGTCAGGTTTGAAACCATTTTGAGCCATTTTGACAGAAAGCAGGTTCAGGGAAAAGTCCTCAGAGCCTGTTTGTCCCATCAGCTTTTGGAAAAAGAGATCTTCCGAGACCACCGCAAGGTGACCCTCTTAGGGGATGGAATCCGGGAATATTTTCGCAATCAGTATCCTAATGATGGATGTGATCTTGAAATGGAACGGGATGAGGAGCATCAAGGGCATCAGATACAGTGTACCCTTCATCGCAATGGGGTGGTAACCCGAACGCTCATCAATCAGGAATTGGTGAGCTCCCCAGAATTTAAGGAACTGGCCCTTTTGTCTCCCCTTGTTTTGGGATTGGGAAAGCCTCCCTATCGACTGAGGGAGCATGAAGCGGAAGGGGAGGGAAAATCGGCCAAGCGGTCTAAGCAAGCGGGAGAGGAGAGATCTTTTGTTACCACACAGGAAATACTTGCTGCCGTTTTAGAAATCGGGAAACGGGGACTGATGATTCAGCGGTACAAAGGTTTAGGGGAAATGAATCCGGATCAGTTGTGGGAAACCACCATGAACCCTGAAACACGCCACACGCTCCAAGTCACCCTTGAGGATATCGTGGTTGCAGATGAAATTTTTACCATCCTTATGGGAGATGTCGTGGAGTCCCGTCGAGATTTTATCCAGAAGCATGCCCTTGAAGTACGAAATCTGGATATTTAAGCAACTTGGAATCCACCATTCTTCCCCTTACCGACAAAGGTTGCCTGGATGAATCAGAATTGCCATCCACTGTCTTTCCGAATAATTTAACCCGTAGGAAGTGTAACGGCCTTGTAGAGCGGAGGAAACCGTGCCAGTAGAAGAACGAGTAGAACAGATCCACCTTGAAGATGAAATGAAATCTGCCTACCTCGATTATGCCATGAGCGTGATTGTGGGACGGGCCCTGCCTGATGTCCGTGATGGACTCAAACCGGTTCATCGACGGATTCTCTATGCCATGTTTCGAGAGGGTCTTCTATCCAGCCGTCGATATTCCAAGTGCGCGGGGGTGGTGGGAGAGGTCATAAAAAAATACCATCCCCATGGGGATGCTGCTGTTTATGACGCACTGGTCCGAATGGCCCAGAATTTCAACATGCGATACCTCCTTGTGGATGGTCAAGGTAATTTTGGGTCGGTGGACGGTGATCCTCCCGCCGCCTATCGGTATACGGAAGCGCGATTGACCCGTTTGGCGGAAGAGTTATTGGCGGACATCGATATGGAAACCGTTAATTTTTCCCCTAATTTTGATGAAGTGACGGAAGAACCGGTGGTGCTCCCCACGCGGATTCCCAACCTTTTGATAAACGGGTCTTCAGGGATTGCGGTGGGGATGGCGACCAACATTCCCCCGAATAACCTTGGAGAAATCATCGATGGGCTCATCATGATGATCGACACGCCCGATGTTTCCCTGGAGAATTTGATGGAAAAGATTAAAGGTCCTGATTTTCCAACCGCGGGGGCCATTCATGGAACCCAGGGTATCCTGGATGCCTACAAAACCGGACGGGGGATTATTCAAATGCGTGCCCGTGCCTTTATTGAGAGCAACCCCAAAAATGACCGGGAAAGCATTATCGTGACGGAACTTCCCTACCAGGTCAATAAAGCAAGACTCATTGAACGGATGGCGGAGTTGGTTCGGGATAAAAAAGTAGAAGGCATTTCAGACTTAAGAGATGAATCCGATCGGGATGGCATGCGGATTGTTTTAGAGCTTAAAAAAGGGGAGATTGCGACCATTATCTTAAACCAACTTTTCAAGCTGACCCAACTCCAGTCCACTTTCGGGGTCATCATGCTGGCCTTGGTTAATAATCAGCCTAAAGTCCTTTCCCTTCGGGAAATGTTATTCCACTTTATTGAACACCGGCGGGAGGTGGTGGTTCGTCGGACCCAATTTGAGCTTCGAAAAGCGGAGGAACGAGCCCATATCCTTGAGGGCCTCAAGGTGGCCTTGGATCATTTGGATGAAGTCATTACCTTAATCCGACAGTCCCAATCCCCCGAGGAGGCAAGGGTAGGGTTGATCACCCGTTTTGGGTTAACGGCCATCCAGGCTCAAGCCATTTTGGATATGCGGCTGCAAAGGTTAACTGGGTTGGAGCGCCAAAAACTGGTGGATGAATATCAGCAGACCTTAGAGCGTATCGGTTATCTTCAATCGGTTTTAGGAAATGAAGCATTGGTCCTAAAGATCATCAAGGATGAACTCACCGAGGTGCGGGAACGCTACAGCGATCCCCGGAAAACCGAAATTCTTCCCGAAACAGAAGAGATCAGTCTGGAAGATTTAATTACCCCTGAAGAGGCAGTCATCACGGTTTCTCACACAGGTTATATCAAAAGGAACCCCGTGAGTATTTATCGGAGCCAGCGACGTGGCGGTAAAGGAAAAATCGCCATGGGTGTGAAAGAACAAGATTTTGTGGAACATCTTTTTATCGCCTCAACCCGGGACTATCTTTTGTTTTTTACGGAAATCGGCAGAGTGTATTGGCTCAAGGTTCATCAAATTCCTGAGGCAGGTAGAATGGCCAAAGGAAAAGCCATTGTGAATCTTCTTCAGTTATCCCCCGGGGACGGGGTTTCCGCCATCCTTCCGGTTTCAGAGTTCAGAGAGGATTGCTTTGTGGTGATGGGAACACGACAGGGAGTCATTAAAAAAACAAGTCTGGAAGCCTACAGTAACCCTCGAAACGGGGGGATCATTGCCATCAGTTTAGATGAAGGGGACCGCTTGGTTGGCGCTCGGATTATTCAAGGGAATCAGGATATTTTGATGGGCACCCGAAAGGGTTTGGCCATTCGTTTTCATGAGAGCGATGTTCGCTCCATTGGCCGTTCGGGACGTGGGGTTCGAGGCATTACCCTGGGGAAAGGGGATGAGGTGGTTGGAATGGAGACCATCAGTGAAGATGCAACCTCCTCCATATTAACGGTGACGGAGCGGGGTTTTGGAAAAAGAACCGAGCTGGAGGAATACCGTGTGCAAGGCCGCGGAGGAAAAGGAATTATTACGATTAAAACCACATCCCGAAATGGAAATGTGGTTTCTCTATTTCAGGTCAACCAGGAGGATGAAATTATGCTCATGACTTCGGAGGGGATGATTTTGAGACTCCAAATGGAAGGGCTTCGTGTCATCGGCCGAAATACTCAAGGGGTAAAGTTGATTGGAATAGCGGAAACGGATCGTGTGGTGGGTACCGCCATGTTGGCGGAAAAAGTCGAAGAGGAGGGTTCATCTGAGGAGCCGGGCGGGGTGGAATAAGATGAACTTTGGAATTTCCGGGATGCTGATGGCGATACTCCTGGTTGCGGGAAACGGCTGTGAATTTTCCCCCCAACGGCATTTGAGTCTCGCCGAGAAGCGCATGGACCAAGGAGATTATTTGGGAGCCGCTCGAGAGTATGAAAAGTTGGTTGAGGAGTTTCCCAAAAGCCGACTCACCGGGGAGGCCTATTATTGGTTGGGGGTCCTTTATTTTCACTATTTGGATGACCCGGATCATAGTTTGGAGGCTTTTGGGTTTTTGGTGAACCAATTTCCCGATCATAAACGGGTTTCCTCTGCTCTTTTTTCTATGGGAGAGTTGTACGAACGGCGACTCCAGGAAACCCAAAGTGCCATTACCACCTATCAACGTTTAGTGAATGATACGCAGGATCCCGTTTTTTCAAAAAAGGCCCATCTTCGGATTGCGGAGATTTATTTTGATAGGGGAGAGTTGGCACAAGCCCGAACCGAGTGGGAGGCCTTTATTCGAAATCATCCCGAGGGGGATCAAGTAGATGAAGCCCTCTTTCGGATTGCAGGAACCTATTTTATAGAAGACAAATTTGGAGACGCTTTTGATCGTTATCAACAATTGGTTCAAAAATATCCGGATAGTTCTTACAGGCTGGAGGCCAGATTTAAAATGGCCAATTGTCTGGCGGAAACCCAGCGGCACGTTGAGGCCTTAGAAATCTATAAAGAACTTTTGGAATCCTACCCGAATCGCCCGGTTCTCGAGTTACGGATCCGGGAGACACGAGACAAAGCCACCCGCGAACGATCCTGAATTCCGACAATATTCTTGACAAAAAAGAGTCCCTTGGTTAGGCTTTGAAATGAGGTAGGCATTCCAAGGTGAAAGAGAAAAATTTACCACCGGAATTTTCAAGCCCGCTTATTCCCGAGGCCAACGTTTTAATGTCCACCCACCCCAAAGGCCGAGGGCCCCTCACCTCCATTGAATCCACTTTAAAGGAAGAGGTCGTGGGACAAGATCCCGCAGTGTTAGCGATCATCCGGGCATTGGTTCGGGCGGCCACGGGCTTTCGAAATAAAGAACGCCCTATTGCGACCTTTTTCTTCTCAGGGCCCAGCGGGGTTGGAAAAACGGAGACCGCAAGGGCACTGGCGAGAGCCATTCACCACGATCCCAAAGCCTGGTTAAAAATTGACTGCTCCGAGTTTGGTGAACCCCATACCGTTTCACGACTGATTGGAAGCCCCCCCGGATATATGGGAAGCGACATGCCTGCCATATTGGATAAAACGGAGGTGGAGGCGAGAAAATGGAATGTGGTTGTTTTTGATGAAATCGAAAAGGCCCATCCTTCTCTTCACAATTTACTCCTTCAGGTAATGGATGAAGGATCCGTCACGGTCACGCGCCGAAGTGTCCAGGAGGAAACGCGGGTTGATTTTACCTCTTCCATTTTGATCCTCACCAGTAATGTGGGGTCCCGGGCGGTGAGTCGGCTCCTTGAGGAACAGCAGATCGGTTTTAAAGGAGTCAACCCCACAAGGCCCGAAGCCGTTGATCAACAGATTAATCAAGCGGTCCGCCGGGAAATGGAGAAAACCTTTAGTCCTGAGTTTCGAAACCGGATCAGTGATTTTGTCGTATTTCAACCCCTCAGGGAGGAGGATTTATTCGGAGTGTTGGAAAAAATCCTCAAAAAAAGCTATGAACGGTTTGCGGAAAAGGGGTTCGCCGTGAATTTGACCCCCCGGATGAAACGATTTTTAGTGTGTGAGGAAAACAATCCCGAAATGGGTGCCCGGCCGCTCCTCAATCGGGTGGAACGTTTTATAGATGGAAAGATTGCCGAATTGTATTCTCTGGGAGAAATTAAAATGGGAGATTATATCGTAGCAGATTTCCAGGGGAATGAGGAGGTAATTTTCCGTCGTGCGGAACGGGTGTCCATTACCGTTCAGGCCAATTTTTCAACCCTGGGAAAAACGACCCCAACCCCTTTAGATGATCCCCCCCCCTGATTTAAGGGTGGGTGGGCCCCTTCGCCAGTAAAGCCCGTACCATGACCCTCCGGAAAGATTCCTGTATTTTTGGATCCTGAATCGGTTTTAAAGATTCCTGAATAAAATTGAATTCATCCTCGGATAGGAAGGTAGACCCTGGGGTTTCCTTGTCCATGGCAGGTTTTTTCTCCGGAAGGGGTCCTATTCTAAAGCCGATTTCGGCCACATCCAAATTTTTTTGAAATGCCTTAATTTGATCCAATAGCCCTGGGCGAATAAAATTAATTTGTTGTGTCCAAGAAGGGCTGTCCACCAAAAGAGTTAATTTTCGGAACCGGAGGGAGATGGGCAGGGTATGCTCTGCCAATTGGGGTCCGGCGATTTGTTCCCAGTTTTTTTTTAGGTTTTCCACCTGGAGGTTGGTTTGAAGCCCGTATCGCTCAACGATCCCAGATAAAATAGGAGCAATGGGCTGGGGATATTTTTTCTTCATCCGTTGGGCGCTCTTCTGAAAGAAGGGTTGGGGATACTCAAGGGAAGTATAGGCAGTTCACCTTTGGGTGTCAAGATGTGAAAGAGGAAGGTCCGAGAAGTGCTTTTTGGGATTGATCAAAAAGGGTTGCGGAGGATAAAACATGGACTTGACTCTCTCTTTCAAAGTAGGATACCATCCCTTTTTTTAAGGTGAGAGATGCAAGTTGCTATTGGAAGTGATCATGCGGGGCATGGGTTAAAAGAGAAAATCAAAGCCCTCATGCAAAATTTGGGTTTAAAAACACTGGATTTCGGAACCGACGGAGAGGCTTCCGTAGATTATCCGGATTATGGGATTAAAGTGGCCGAGGCGGTTTCGGAGGGGAGCGTGGATAAGGGAATTTTAATCTGTGGAACAGGAATTGGTATGTCCATCGTTGCCAATAAGTATCCAGGGGTTCGTGCTGCATTGTGCCATGATTCCTTTACGGCCCGGGTGAGCCGGGAGCATAATGATGCCAACGTGCTGGTTTTAGGAGGGCGTGTTTTAGACCATGAGAATGCGTTGGAGATGGTTAAGGAATGGTTTTCAACAGATTTTGAAGGGGGCCGCCATGGCCGACGGTTACAAAAAATTAAAGAGTTAGAGAAAGCAACCATGAATTCCAAAAGTAAAAAGGATTAAATTGACAATGAAAGAAAACCCTCCGCCCCGGTTAAAAGAAACCGATCCGGATATTTATCGGGCCATTCAATCCGAGAAACACCGGGAAAAAGAAAAAATAATTCTGATTGCATCGGAAAATTATGCAAGCCGTGCGGTGATGGAGGCACTGGGATCCGTTTTTACCAATAAGTATGCGGAGGGATACCCCCGGCGTCGTTATTATGGGGGGTGTGAATTTGTGGATGATGCGGAAGAGTTGGCCATTGAAAGGGCCAAAAAACTTTTCGGGGCCGAGCATGTCAATGTCCAAGCCCATTCCGGTTCTCAAGCCAATATGGCCGTCTATTTTTCGGTTTTAAACCCAGGGGATACCCTGATGGGAATGAATTTGGCCCATGGCGGGCATTTAACCCACGGAAGTCCTGTGAGTTTTTCAGGGATACTTTACCGTCCCGTTTTTTACGGAGTGAAACCTGAAACCGGTTTAATCGATTATGATCAGGCCGAGTCCCTGGCAAAAGAACATCATCCAAAGCTGATTGTGGTAGGGGCCAGCGCCTACTCTCGGGTCATTGACTTTAAACGGTTTCGCGAAATTGCCGATCAGGCAGGCGCCCTTTTAATGGCGGATATTGCTCATCCCGCGGGTTTGGTTGCGGCTGGGCTTCATCCGAATCCTTTTCCTTATGCGGACTTTGTGACCACCACGACCCACAAAACCCTCCGGGGGCCTCGGGGAGGGATGGTCATGTGCAAAGAGGTTCACGCGAAGGCAGTGGATAAAAAAATCTTTCCCGGGCTTCAAGGAGGCCCCCTCATGCATGTCATTGCCGCAAAAGCGGTGGCCTTCCAAGAAGCCATGCTCCCAACGTTTCGGACTTACCAGGAAAAAATTGTTGAAAATGCCAAAGCCATGGCGGAGGGCTTGATTCAAAGGGGCTATCAAATCATTTCAGGGGGAACCGATACCCATCTGATGTTGGTGGATTTACGGCAAAAGGGAATTACCGGGGCTGAGGCGGAGGCGGCTCTGGATCGGGCAGGCCTTACTGTCAACAAAAACGCCATTCCAAACGACCCCAATCCCCCCCGCGTCACCAGCGGAATTCGCTTAGGCACCCCCATTGTTTCAACACGCGGTATGGGTGTTCCGGAAATGAAAAAAATTGTTGCGTTAATGGATTCTGTTTTGAAGTCCCCCCAGGATGAAAAGGTTCTGAAAAAGGTTCGGGCAGAGGTCAAAGCACTGTGCCGTCGCTTTCCACTTTTTTCTTATTCTTAAAAACCCCCCAGGTGCTGGATGCGCTGTCCATTTTGTACTCATTTAGAAGATCGCGTAGTCGATTCTCGCTTAAGCAAAGAAGGGGAGTCCATTCGCCGCCGCCGGGAGTGCCTAAAATGCGAGGGCCGGTTTACCACCTACGAGCGGATTGAAGAGGTTCTTCCCCTGGTCATTAAAAAGGATAGTCGCCGGGAACCCTTTGATCGACAGAAAATTCTTCAAGGGTTAAAAAAAGCCTGTGAAAAGAGACCGATCAGTATCGGTACACTGGAAGAAGTCGCAGATCGAATTGAGAAAGAGACCCAAGAATTAGGAGTGAAAGAGGTTCAAAGTACTAAAATCGGTGAGCAGGTGATGAACTCCCTCCACCACCTGGATCAAGTGGCTTATGTTCGTTTTGCATCGGTTTACCGGGAATTTAAAGACATCAACGAATTCTTGGAGGAACTCAAAGATCTCCTCAAAGAGGATCGAAAAGAAAAACTGGATCAGCAACCCGGCTCGTAAAACTCCCAAAAATTATTTTAATAAGGGCCTTCGCCAAGTTTCAGTGTGAACGGAAAGAAACATCAGGGACACAACCTTAACCAGGTTTTTAAAACTCCCTTTGCCGTCATCCTCGAAATAGGTAATCGGGAATCCAGTTGGTTTAAACGGGGATGTCTGGATTCCCGCTTGCGCGGGAATGACGGGGGAACCGGGAATGACGAGTTAGGATGAATATACTTTTTCAATAATGAGGGAAATGCTATTTCCCCTCTTTGGAAAAGAGGGGTCAGGGGAGATTTTGTAATCTTAAATCCCCCTTATTCCCCCTTTGCTAAAGGGGGAGAGAAGTGGAGGGCACCTATTTCTAAAGTGGGAAAGAAACGGAGGCCCCAATTTCTTAAGGGGGAGAGAGGTGGAGGGCCCTTTTTTCTAAGGGAGAAAATTCCTAAAAAATTCCCCTCTTTGGAAAAGAGGGGTCAGGGGAGATTTTGTAATCTTAAATCCCCCTTATTCCCCCTTTGCTAAAGGGGGAGAGAAGTGGAGGGCACCTTTTTCTAAAGTGGGAAAGAAACGGAGGCCCCATTTTCTTAAGGGGGAGAGAGGTGGAGGGTTCCCTTTTTCTAAGGGAGAAAATTCCTAAAAAATTCCCCTCTTTGGAAAAGAGGGGTTAGGGGAGATTTTGTAATTTGAAAGCTCCCTTTGCCGTCATCCCCGAAAAGGTAATCGGGGATCCAGTTGGTTTAAACGGGGATGTCTGGATTCCCGCTTCCGCGGGAATGACGGGGGTAACCGGGAATGACGAGTTAGGATGAATAATAATACTTTTTCAATAATGAGGGAAATGCTATTTCCCCTCTTTGGAAAAGAGGGGTCAGGGGAGATTTTGTAATCTTAAATCCCCCTTCATCCCCCTTTGCTAAAGGG
>DASWJH010000003.1 GCA_036397255.1 Nitrospiria bacterium | reverse complement strand
AATACGGTTTGCCGTATCATCGCCTCAGCCCTCCTTGGTGGTTAAGGTTTCACCTATCAGGTGAGTAGTATACTCACCCGAAACCCTAATACCTAGAGGGCTTTTTCATTTTCTTGAAGCTTCTATCTCTGTTTTAGGGTTAGCCATTGAATCCTCTCCCACCTTAAGTGGTCGGCACAAACAATCAATTTTAAATTCCCTATCCCCACCACAAACAAATTAACCAAATATTTATAAAAACCTAAAGAGTAAACCAAACTGTACCACTACCCAATAGAGCCCACTAACAAACATAAGATTTTATTTTTTAGAGTAAAGAATTTCATATCCTGAAAAATAAAAAATCACAAAAAATTATAATAAAACCAAAAGTTAAGGGTTTCTTTGTTTAAATCCTCTTTTTAAAAAACTTTTTTAGTGAAACAGATAATCCCTATTGGCATATTTTATTTCAAAATCCTTTTCTTCAATCAAACACCTAAACCTTATCGGCACATTTCTTGAAAGTAAAACCTTAGGTAGTTTTTGGTATAAATATTTTCTCTGTAACTTTCACTAATAGTTGATGGGAATATAAAAAGGGAGAGGACTCAGGGAAATAAAGATGACCCAAAGCCCTTATCGGAGCTGGGAAATTTCTTTTTAAATGAAGGCAGGTAAATGGGTAGGGTAAAAATCTTGAAGGTTTTAAAAAGGCCGGACTAGAACAAGGGAAAAATATCCATCTTCAGCCTCAAAATGCTGATCGATCTGAAATCCTGTTCCCTCCAGCAAGTTTTCCAAAGACTCGGGGGTAAATTTTCGGCTAATTTCAGTCAGAATGGTTTCTCCCTTTTTAAATTGGACCTTCATTCCTAAATCTCGAATATATACCTCATGATCTTCGTTGCATTTTAAATGCATTTCGATCCGGGATTTTTTAGAATTAAACCAAGCATGGTGTTCAAATCGTTTCAAAACAAAGTTTGCATGAAACTCCCGGTTAATGACCTCAAGCATGTTTAAGTTAAAAGCTGCGGTGTAACCTCTTTTATCGTTATAAGCTGCATTTAAAACCCCTTCATCTTTGACCCGGTCTGCTCCCAATAATAACCAATCATTCTCATTCATGTTCAAGCGGACATCCCGGAGAAAACGTTTAGCAAGATCCTTTTCAAAGTTTCCAATGGTCCCACCCAAAAACACAAATAAACGAGATCCTTCTGAGGAAGGCAATTGTTTAAAACCTTTGCAAAAATCTCCCACAAGCGCTCCAACATCAACCCAATCGTATTTTTCTAATAGCCATTTTCCGGCACCCAAAACCATTTCCTCGCACACATCCAAGGGAAGATATAAAGAATGGCACTCCTTGCGCTCGCAGGCATCTAATAGAAAAGTGGTTTTCTTGGAGGACCCGCTACCCAATTCAAGAATACTCCCGGGCCGGACACGATCAATAATCGCATCGGACTCTTTTTCCAATAAAGCCCGTTCCACATCGGTGGGATAATATTCAGGGGTATTGCAAATTTCTTCAAATAACCAGGAACCTTTTTCATCATAAAAATATTTCGGGGATAGGTATTTCGGGTAACCGGTCAACCCTTCTCTAAGGTCCTCGGAAAAACTGGGAACCTCACGGACCCCTTCTAATTGATATACCTGAATTCGGCCGTCTTTCTGGTTGATCACATCAGATCGCGTCACCTTCATAAAAACTCCCCTTTCTATTTTTTATGGTAGCACAGGATTAGACATTCGCCCTTATTTCTAAATTTAAAAAACTGGTTTCTTCTTTTAAAAAGAATCGGCCTTTAACAGCATTTCCTGGAAAAAATGGGCCGTGGCCCAGAACTTTTTTTTCAAAACTCATTCAATTTAAAACAAAAAATCCCTCCAGGATCCATTTATTTCTAAAAAACCGAACCTGAAATAATGGACTTAGGGGTTTAAGAGAACCGAAGCGGGTTTGGCCCCCCAGTTCCTAAAAACCCTCAGAACCTCTTTCAACATAAAAATCGCTAAAAAGGTTAAAAAAAGGGTTGTACTGGCCAGGACCCAATCGGGACTCCATTCTTGGGTGGATGGATTAATTTTTCCCAGAGCTTTATAAATTTGGTACCCAAATGCAGTGATGGTCGTTACCATCATGAAAAGAGCTGGAATCATTGTATAACGAACCGGTTTTCCCAAGGAAAGAAGCCAGCTGGATACCACCAGCAGACCCAGCCCTGCGATGAGCTGATTGGAAGCCCCAAAGACAGGCCAAATTCTCTGCCATTGACCGGTCATGGCCACCACAATAGCGACCAATACTACCAAAGCGGTTGCAGAAAATCGATCTTGAATTCCCGTTAAATCCTGAAGGACATAGCGGCTGATCCGTGTAGCGGTATCCAAGGTAGTTAAAATAAAGGTATTCAAGGTCATGATCGCGAAAATGGCACCATACCCCCCAAGTAAGGGAAGGACCAGATTGCCATAGCCTTCGCCAAAAGCCCCTATGGGGCCTGCCCCTCCAGGACGGAGCATGGCCTGATGTTGAGCAGCGCTTAAACCCGCTCCGACACAGACCACCACCAAAGCGCCTACTAATCCTTCGGTTAACATTCCCCCATAACCGATTCGGCAGGCGTGTGCTTCAGAGTCCAATTGTTTACAGGTGGTTCCTGAGGAAACAAGTGCATGAAAACCCGAAATGGCCCCACACGCAATGGTGACAAAAAGCATGGGCCATAAAGGGCCTGCACCTTCCCATTCTTTTGGCCAAAGGGAAGTCACCATGTTGGCCTGCATCGGAGGATGGGTTACAAAAATTCCTAACAAACCTACCCCAATAGCAAATAAGAGGATGAAAGAAGCAAGATAATCGCGGGGTTGAAGCAAAAGTTGAACCGGTAGGCATGCGGCAATAAAGCAGTAAATCATTAAAAGAACAATCCAGATTTGCTGACTCGAAAACCATAGCAAATCGGGAAGGATTACTGGAAAACGATTCCCGATGAGTATCAACCCGATCAAAGCCCCTAACCCGAGAAAAGTTGTCCAAACCATCGAAAACCCTTTTTGATACATCATCCATCCCATAAGGATGGCAACGGGAATAATCCCAAGAGAAGGGATCACCACCTCCGGTTTGGCGGTTAGGGTTTTTGCTGCAAAAATGGCAAAAGCCGCCAAAACCAGAATTAAGGCCAATAGGATAAACAAACTAAAAAAGAGCCTCGCTTTTTTACTGATGGCTGATCCCGATATTTCGGATATGGATTTTCCCCCATGCCGCACACTGGTAATCAGCGTGGAAAAATCTGATACTGCGCCCATAAGAACCGTCCCGGCAATAATCCAGATAATGGAAGGTCCCCATCCCCAATAGGCCACCGCAAGGGCTGGCCCAACAATGGGCCCCGCACCGCATATAGATGAAAAATGATGTCCAAAAAGGACTACCCAGTGTTTGGCACTGACAAAATCTATTCCATCTCTTTTTTCATTGGCAGGGGTGGGGCGGGAGGGATCGATTCCAAAAATTTTGGAGAGAAAAACCCCATAAAATCGATATCCAAAAGCGAAAAGAATAATAACACTTACGATTAAAACGGCAGAATTCAAAGATAATTTCCTATCTTAACCCAAAACCTCTTTTAGAGTAATTAAAAAATCGATTGATTGAAAGAATAGCCTCCCGGGAAAGCCAGAGTCAAGCCATTCCCTTAGCCCTTCCTTTATATTTAAGGTTTTACCTAAATTTTAACCGATGACAATTCGGGATTGGGGATACCGGTAAAGGGAATGTCCCGGGTTTTTCATGGCGAATAAACCGATCATCAGAGGCCCAAAACGGCCAAGAAGCATGGACACAATAATGATCATTTTACCGAAGTCCGTTAAAGCCGCAGAAAGACTATGCCCCAGGCCATCCCCAAGGGATAACCCAACGATCCCCATGGCCGAAGTCACCTCAAACATGATGGCCAAAAAAGGGTGGTCTTCTGTATAAGCCAACATTAGGGTAAACAACACAATCATGGTAAATGCGAGAAATGAAAGGCAAAAAGCCTTAATCACCAAATCGCTTGATAAACGCCGCTGAAACAGTTCAACATCGTTCCGCCTTTTTAAGACCGACCAAACGGTCAAGCAGACAATGGCAAAGGTAGTGGTCTTAATCCCACCTGACATGCTTCCGGGGGACCCTCCAATGGCCATTAATAAAATTAGAAAATATAAGGTGGCATCGCTCATTTGTCCAATATCAATGGTGGTAAACCCCGCGGTTCGTGAAACCGACTGGAAGTAAGACGCTCCAAGGCGCTCACCATAACCCATGGTTTGAAAGGTTTCAGAATTTTCCCATTCCAAAGCAGCAATCCCCAAGGTTCCCAGGGTAAGGATGATGGCTGTCATGACCAAAACAACTTTGGTGTGAGATTGAAAACGAAGTTGTTTCCCTTTTACATTATCAATCACATCCCGCAAGACCATAAACCCGAGACTTCCTAAAATAATCAACGTGGTCACCACCAGATTGATGCCCACATCGGATTGAAAGGGAATCAGGCTTGTGGAAAATAAAGAAAAACCCGCATTATTAAAGGCAGACACAGAATGAAAAAGGCCGTAATACACGGCCTGACCAAAAGCCATGTCCTGGGAAAAACGAAACGTTAAGTAAAGCATCCCTAACCCCTCAAGGCCAAAGGTAAGGAATGCAACCCATTTGACAAAACGGATTCCCCCCTCCAAATCAATGCTGCTAAAGGTTTCAGCCAACATCATCCGATCTCGGAGACCCAAGCGGCGCCCGAGTACAACCAATATCAGCGTTGCCATCAGGGCATAACCCAAACCTCCAATTTGCACCAAAAGCAGAACAACCATTTGTCCAAACATAGTAAAATCATGGGGGGTATCCATTACAATAAGGCCTGTAACACACACGGCGGAGGTTGCGGTAAAAAAAGCATCCAAGAAGCCCATATGAACATCAGGTGGGGTAGAGATAGGAAGCATCAGCAACCCAGCCCCTAATAAAATCAGAAACAAACCGGCAATGGCAACAATTTGTCCGGGAAGGAGGCGAACTGCTTGTACACGGTGGAAAAACGATCGACGGGAGGTTTCTGCTTGATTTAAGGTGTTCATAGAAGAGAGGACGAAATCAACCAGAGGCAAAGCCTCGAATCCATAAAGTTGCCGATTTTAAATCCATTTAGACCTTGAATGGAACCACGATTCCGTTTCATTCTTTTTAAAAAGGAAAAAGACTCTCTTTTACCTAGGGGACGGGAAATTTTAGAGGAAATAAAACCTTTTTGGGCAGGGCCCCTGGGCCAAACCATAAAAAAAAACAGAAATGATTTACTCCTTGGTTTCATAGGCTCTTTCTCTGACACAGACCAAAAACAAAAACTTATTTTCCCTTAAAAAATAAGGAGTTTACCAATCAAAAAAAAATAATATCAAATCTATTGGGCAAAAGAATAACCTCCTTAACCCCTCCTGTCAATAAAAACGTTCCCTTGAGTCTCTCAACCCACTAAAAGGAAAAACAGTTCCCTAAAGGGCAATTCCAATTCCATCCCTCATTCATTTTTAAAATGAAAAAAGAAGCTCAGTCAAATAATTTTTAATTAAAACAAATAGTTAAACAAATAAGCCATTGGAGATTTAACGTATTAATAAGGAATACTTTTTGCACGGTTAAAGACAGGGCACGCAAAGCGGTTTCCCAGCGCGCGCACAAACCCCACGGCCTTTAAACAAAACATTCTCAGGAATGAAAATCAATTCTAAGAATTCTTCCATTCAAAAAAGTAAATTCTACTGGGTAACCTACCTTCTTACTTTTTTCCTATTGTCATGTGGTAGTGGAAGCGATGTTCAAATAATTTTTCTCCCCCCGGAGGTATTAACGGATGGTAATAGTGATTTTGATCAAAGAAAACCCACCAGTGATGAAACCAATGTTGCATTAAACACCGATATTATTGTTAAATTTACCCAGGAATTAGACCCTTCCACCCTAACCTCCTCCACCTTTTATTTGAGCAGTCCTTCAGGGGTGGTTTCTGGAACAATCACTTACCTTTTTGTGTCAAATGTAGAATCAACCGCTACCTTTAAACCGGCCCAAACCCTAGAACCGAATACGAAGTATACCGTTTATGTAACCACCGGAATTCATTCCATTCATGGTGTTCCCCTCCAAGCAATCTTGCCCTGGAGTTTTACCACCGGTGCGATCCCAGATAATGAAGCGCCCCAATTCTCCGGTCTTTCCGAAAAACCCAAAGTAAAGAATGCAGCCACGGTCACACTGACCTGGATGCCTGCAACGGATAATTACGATCAACCAGACCAAATCACCTATGAGGTATGTTTTGTGCCCCGCCTCACCCAATTTTGTGAAGACATTATTGATGGTAATGACTTAGCTACCTTGAGGCTTTTTGGGGGAGATAAAGTAGATGCGGTCAAGGGAAATTATGTCATCACCAATCAAGGAAAAATTACCTTTGATTTAACCGGTTTGTTCTCTGGGATTGAATATTATTTTTTAGTGCGGGCTCGGGATAGGGCCGGTAATTTGGACCAAAACAACATTGAGGATTCCGCATTTATCACCTTTACCCAAGGCAGGCTTTATGTAGCCAACGCCGGAGGGAACGAGGTGATGGCTTTTAACAACCCCACAGCTTTAAATGGGGACACCAAATTTGACGCAAGGATCCGAAGTAAAAGCGGAACCCTTGGAAATCCAAATGGCCTTTTTATTGACCAAACTAACAATATTCTCTATGTGGCAAATTTTTCCGCCAACTCCATTTCGATTTTTGAACAAATCGACAAAATTGAAAACCTTCAAATCACTGATCCTTCCCCCAATCGAATTATTGCCGGACCGGCAACAACGCTGAATGGCCCCACGGCCATTTTTGTGGACACCGTGAATGACGTTTTGTATGTGGCAAGCTTTAATACCGATTCAATTTTAATTTTTGAAAACGCCAGTCAAATTAGCGGCAATGTGGCCCCCGATGCAACACTATCCGGCAGTTCAACGCGTCTTAATAAACCCCTGGGCCTTCGTGCCGATTTAAACAACATTTATGTTGCCAATTCCACCGGTAACTCCATTTTAATTTTCTCATCAAAAGACCTTTCCATTCTCGATCCCATAAAAGAAATAAAAGGGGGCCAGACCGGTTTGGGGCTCCCGGTGGGTTTGGCTTTGTCCAACACTTCATTGGTAGTCAGCAACGTGGGAAACAATTCCATTCAGGTCTTTGAACTCAATGATCTCGATGACCCCACCATTTGTCCCAATCCCAACCCATGCGATCTGCCTCCAATCAAAAACATTCGCCAGGTAGGGGACGAACCAAACAACACCCGTTTAAATGAACCTCGGGGAATCTTTTTGGACACAAGTAAAGCCATCGACAGACTTTATGTCTCAAACGGAGGGAATAACTTAATTTTGACTTTTGACTATATCCTAAGTAAACCAGAAGTGGATGGAAACACATTGGCCGGAATTTTTCCCCAAAGTGGAAGCATAGACATCAAAAGCCCTCGCGGGATTTCCCTTCATAAAAATGGAGTGGCATATTTTCTATATATCGCGAATCAAGAGGACGATAAGATCCTCATATTCAAAGAATCACAGCCCACGGTGAAAACGCCATTTACCACCATCAAAAACAACAAAACCATATTATCCAATCCAACCGGCACCTATTACGATTCGAGCTCTGATGAGCTTTATATTGCCAATTTTACCAGTAACTCGATTATGGTTTTTGAAAATCCCGATCAAATCGCCAATAATTTTGCCCCTTCTCGCATTATTTCCGGGGGGCAAACCCAATTGGATCGTCCCTCCGGGATTTTTCTGGATGAGGACAGGAATCTTCTTTACATTTCCAATTTTGCCAATCCCTTGGGAGGCAGCCCCTCCTCCATCCTGGTATATGAAAATGCCAGGGCCCTGAATGGAAACGTAGCCCCTTCGGGGAAAATTACGGGAAATAACCCTGATGTAAAACATCCAGAAGGAATTTTTGTGGACATCGCCAACGATATTCTCTATGTCCTAAATTTAGGCTTGGGGGAACAACCGGCCATTTTAATTTTTGAAAACGCCAGCGTCTCAAATGGAAATATCTTCCCGGCTCGGGTGATCGCGGGAGATAACACCAACCTTAATGAACCCGCCCCTTCGTTTGAAACCAATGAGCCCATCGGGATCTTTTTGGACACCCAAAATGAACTTTTATATGTAACCATTCGAAGAACCAAATACGATTCCTCAACTGGCAAGGATCAACCCGGAAAAATTTTGGTGTTTTCAAAAAATAGTTATAGCACGGGGGGTGATAAATCTCCTCTGCGGGTCCTCACACTTAAAAATGAAGGGGCTATTCATCCCAATGGCTTATTCGTCCAAAATATCGATTTAACCACTAACCGGATTTACATTACCGATGAAGGTAATTCAAACCCCAACCGAGCGCCTATTGAACCACCTGCCTTGATTATTTTTGAAGATAAAGTAGCGGATACGGGAAATATTAATATCACCAATATCAATTTAAAACTTCAAGGAGATGACCAAAACGGGAATTTGGTGAATTTGATTAAACCCTTCGGCCTCACGTACGACCAAAACCGGGATACGGTTTATATGACTGATTTTGGGAAAAACGTGATCAACCTATTTACCAATATCACCGGCCATTTTACGGGAAACAACCCCACCGTCAACACACCTCCCACCGTTGAAATTCCCATTTCCCTGAGAGCTCCCCGCTGGATTGCCTTGGATATCCCCGGGGATGAACTCTATGTCAGCAGTCAAAACCTGAATGGGATCATGTCCTTTAGGGAAATTTCTAAGATTACCGGAGAGACCATACCCTTCCGGGTCATCAAAGGGGCCAATAGCAAAATTAGCAAACCCCAGGGAATTGTGCTTGTCCGGGAACGGGATCCAGACACAGGTGAACTCCAAACGGACCGGCTTTACATTGCCAATGAAGGAACCAAATCCATTCTTGTTTTTGATGATATCAGTTCGGCTTATAACGATTCTCCTCCGACCTTCGAAATCACAAGCAATGCCTTCCAGTATAGCGAACTGAGGGGGCTCGCCTACTCAAAAAGCAATGACCGTCTCTATGTGTCCGATAAAGCAAACAATGCCCAAGCCATTTATGTCTTCGAAGGGGTGAGCGCCCTTTCCTCCTCGGTAAATATGGACCCTACCCTTACCTTCGCCTCCAATGATTTTCCCATGGATCAACCCATCGGACTTTACATAGAAGAGGTTAATGATTCAACCTCGGGAGTCACGGACCGTCTTTTTGTAGGAGATTTTGGAAACAGGGAGGTAGTGATTGTTGATTTTAAACCAAACACCCATACCTATAGGACTATAAAATCCAGTTTAAATGCGTTATTTATTCCCGCTGGTGTTTTTGTTCATGAAGGCATCAACCACCTTTATGTCTCGAGTATTCCCACTACGAATTCCAGCGGAAATATTCTTGGAAAGAGCGGAATTTATGTGTTTGACCTGGCCCAAGCAGAAGACCCCGCCCAAGGGCCTAACTATTCCCTGAATCCAATACAATGGATTGTGGGAAATGATACCGGCTTAGTCTCTCCTTTCGGATTGGCCATCAGTTGGGATGAACAGAACCCACCGGTGGCGAATGCAGGGGCAGATCAAACAACATTGGTAGGAGATACGGTACAGTTAGACGGCAGCGGCTCATTTGATGTAGATGGCGACCAACTCGGATTCCTCTGGTCACTAACGGTTCCTTCTGGGAGCAATGCGACGCTATCGGATCCCAATATTGTCAACCCCACCTTTTTGGCAGATGTGGTTGGAACTTATTTTGCGGAACTGATCGTTTTTGATGGCAGCGTTACCAGTACGCCGGATACGGCCAATATCACGGTCAATTCCCCTCCGTAGGAGGAGATTCCCTCGTCAAACTCACTCCAATAAAAGCCTCAAAATGCTTTAACGCTTTAAGACGTGCGTAATGGAAGAATAATACTGAACCATAATGTCCCGCAGGAAGGTATATCAAATTGGGTTCCCCCAGGTGAGTCCAAAGTTCCTTTGTATACGGCCGCTTGATCACCGTATCAAAAACCCCATTGATCATTAAAATACGGTCCGGGGTTAAGAGGCTGGGATACTGTAGAGGGTCAACCTTTCCCAAAGCGGTATGTGCCTCCTTAAGAAATATTTCCCATTCTTCATTCGTGGGGGTTTTTTTTGCGAGCTTCTTTTGTATGTGCCTGTCTCGGTACCCTGCAATGGGCCTCTCTTTCGAGGTTCTGAAAATCCCCGGGAGATTTCCCCCGCCCAAAAATAGAACGGCGGCCTGAAAATCCGTTTCGACTTCAATCATCAAGGAGGTCAAAATGGCCCCCAAGCTGATCCCCATGATTCCAATCCGGCTCGGGTCTACTTCCGGTTGCTCTTTTAGCCACTGAAGTCCCTTCCTCACATTTAAAATATCATCGTGGAGAATTTGTTGGAAATGGGTTAAATTTTTACTCTCATCAGAAAAAATCCTGAGCTCGTTTCGGCTTGGAAAGCGTAAAACAATAAAACCCTTATCCGCAAAATAGCGGGCAAGGTTTTCCGTAAAATAATCACCGAAGGTAATGGGAAGAAGGATAATGGCTGGCTTTTTTAACTGGTTTTGGTTGGGTTTATAATAACCGAGATGAAGTTCTTTTTCCTCATGGGGTAGGATCACCGAAGGCGTTAGGGCCAGGGTGCTTAAAGAAAAACCTTTTCCGTCTTCCTCCTTAATAAGGGAGAGGGGAATCGTTCCGTTCATTTCAAAATAAACGGTATCGGGTGAAGGGGTGGTACGGATCTCCACCATATCCCTGGGACCTTTGAAAGGAAAGGAGACACATCCACCGGTAAAAAAACTCAATATGAGAAACCAAAAAGTTAATGAGATTCTTAAGCCTGGATTCAACCGTTCTCTCTTTCATTTAGATGAGAAAGACAATTTTTATTCCAAAAAGCTTCCTGCATTTTCTGTCCCTTGGAGAACTTCCCCGTGACAGGGTTCTAATATTTTCGCATGAAGTACATCTAAAATCTGAAAAGCCATTTCCCGAAAATATTGATCCATATGGGGCCCATTAAAAGACATTCTCCCAGCGTAAGAACCTTTTTTATAACTCTCTAGTGGAATAATATATCCCACGTAATCATTGGCAAAACCGATGATCAGAACACGGAGCCCTAACCCTTTCCCATATTCCTTTATTTCCAACCCAATCTGAGAGGACAAATCCGCGGGAACACCCAACAATACCTGTTTCCCCAATCGAAGGGCCTGAAGGGAAGAGACGGAATCAAAGAAAAGACTTGAAAAAAAACTGGGTAACCGATAATGGTTTGTAACCCTCACCTGGGTAGGAGGCAGATAAACCGGAATACGGAATGAATCAACCCCTCCGCAATCGATCCATGTGTCCTGGTCAATGGCCTGTTGGACCCGTTCTGAGAGTATTCTCCCCATGGCCGCAGCCCGTTCCATCCGGGTATTTTCAGGGTTTCTGGTTTTCACTTCGGGTGGGTGTGCGGTTTGATCTCCAACTGCCCCCGCGGTAAAAAGAGCGATGGTTCCGTTTTCTTGTTCTAAAGAGTGTTCCAACGCACCCGGATAATCTCCCGACATGGAAAGGTTCTCACTTCCCAAAACAGTTGCATGGGCTGAAAAGTTTACTAAGATAGCTTTTTGTTTCCCCTCAGAATTCTGGAATTCAATAATACCCACTTCCGGATCAATAGGCCCCTTGTCGACCATTCGATTTTTAATCAGGTCAGGAGCATCGGCTCTGCCCCACCGGAGGCGGGCAGGTTCTAAATTTTCAATTGCCTCAACAATCACCCCGGCCATTTGATCCGTCACTGTTTCAAAAAACTTCTCATGGAAAGGCCCGGTGGCAAAACCCTCCCAAAATTTATCGGATAAACCTCCCGGACCGGAATGGGTGTGAGTGGCCGTTATCATCAGATCTTCGGGATTTAGATGAATATCCTGTTTAACCTTTTCTAAAACCGTTTCAAACAACTCATTGGAAACAGCCAGAAGATCGCTATTGACCAGGACTACTTTTTTAGAACCCGCCTTCACAGCCAGCGCCCGAATAAAAACCGGATCATGGACCGACACCGATTTCTTTGACCTTCGTTTGCCATACCCAGCCAGTTGAATTCCATCGGGGAAAATGATTTGAGTCCTAGCGGCTCCTGCCAGAAAGGGGAAAGCATCAACCCCGGATAGATACTCTGTTGAAATCTGGTGGAAAACCTCAGTGGTTTTTTTGTAAAAGGGCCGGTCCTCAATGGGTGAATAGTCAATGGATAAACACCCGGTTAAAGATAGAAAAGTAAAAAAGGTAATCAAACCGTGAATTTGTTTTTTCATGGAGATGGTTTTGAACCGGCCTGTTCTTCTAGAAGTTCAACCAGCGCTTTGGTGACAAACGGCGCCATTTTTGAACTTGCCGAAACGGTTTCCTCATAGTGGTCATCATCTCCGCAGCGGTCGGTTCCATAGCGGGGACCACGAGGGGTCAGCACAGGCGGGATAAAGTCGTTGGCTGGAACAATATAACCTAGCTCATCGTTCGCCAAACCGATTAGAAACCGAAACTCACCTTCCATCCTTTGGCGAAGAATGGGCTCTTGGGGAATACCAGAGTGGGAAGGGGCAAGACGTTCCTTTCCCCGTCCACCGAGTTTCCGCTTCCTCTGGGTATACCCCCAGCAATTTTCCTTCTCCGTTAAATATCCCCCCACCAAAATCTCCGGGAAAAGCTCACCCGGAACCGTAATCATCTGGGAGACGGAACCCCCAGGTCTCTGAAAGGTGATCAGATTGACCTCCGTCAAAATATCTTTACCCTCCTTCTTCGCTTTTCCATCGGTGTAGGTTGGGCGATTGAAAACACCCTTTTCATTCAGCTGGAGGAACATTTGATTATCGAGCGGAATAAAAATTTCTTTGGATAAAACAGAAAGATGGGTAATTTTAATAATGGGCTGACTCTTCAACGCATCCAAGGTTGCCCCGGCGGCTATTTGTCCAATTCGTCGCGTCATAGACCAGGATCGTGGAGGGAGGCTCTGCCCATTCTCTTCTTTCACATCAACGTGAAGGGTTGTAAGAAGGCCTCCTACGGCACCGCTAAAATAGATGGCAATTCCCCCGACTCCCTGAAACCGTTTATTTCCCACCCTAAATCCCCCTTTTTCAATCCCTTCCCGGAGATAATGTGGAAAATCCGATGTAATCAGGCTACTGGTTCCACCCATGGTCTCAGGATGGGGGGACCAATTGACCACCGTTGCAATGGTTTTCCCATTTTGTCCAAGGACCTGCATGACTAAAAGGAGATCATCGATGACAATGGGATCTCGAAAATCGTTAATGAGCGGACCGAAATTCATTGGAACCGATGTTTTTGCAAACCGGAGGTTTGCTGGCTGCAACTTCCCATCGGCCTCCCGAAGAGCCCGAATGGTTTGCTGTTGAATATATTGGATGAACCGGGGGTCTTTTCCATCGGTAAAAGGGTTGGGGCCCCAAAGCCCAATGGAATCCGGACCCCCGTGGGTATGGGTACTGGCCACGATGATTTGGGAAAAGCCCAGGTCCTTGAGTTCCTCCCGGATTGTTTGAACATGGGAATAAAAAAAACCCACCAAGTCCAGAGCCACCAGTCCAATTTTTGTTTCCCCTCTATTTAAAACCAGGACCCGGCTCCAAATCGGATCATGCACCCCCTTTGCCGTATAATATGGCCCAAAATGATGAAAACCCGCCAAGAACGGACCGTCCCATTTTCCGTTTTGATTCAGGTCTTCAAATGGCTCAAAAGGGCGGCGGGGAGCTAAAGGGTTGGGAGCATCGTATCGTCCGTTGCCGTTTAAATCCTCATAGGGCTCCCCCCAAAGGACTCCGTTTTCATCTACGGGAGTGATGGGAAAGGCCGCAGCACCGGCAAGGAGTGTGCTGGGTTCACAAAGCCCAATGGGCAAGAAGGAAAAAAGGGGGAAAAACACAAAAACCAAACCCGCCAAAAACCGAAAACCGTTCATGATTCACTCCTTTAATTATTCCGCAATTTTACCATTTTTTTTCCTATCTGTCTGACCCAATAAAATAGTCCCGCGGAAATCGAGGGGAAGGAAAACGGCGAAGCCCTCTTTCCTTTATTAAACCTGGAAATGGAAGCGCCACTGCTTATTTAATGAAGGTTATTCTTTAGTTGCTGTATAGGGACAAATTTCCCTGTAAGGGCAATATCGGCAAGCAATAAAGGTCGGTTTAGGGGCAAAATCCCCTTTTCGAATCCCCGCAGCCACAACTCGAATCTGCTCTACGGTTTTTTCCAAATCCTTCTCGGTTTTTTCCAGGGATCCGATCAACCCGGAATCCAGAAAATAGAGCTGGATTTGCTCGGGGATTTTTCCCTCAATTTTCCGGTAGGCATAGGCGTAAATCGAAAGCTGAAGATTTTTTCGGATCTCTTGATTCGCTTTCTCCTGTGTCCGAACATTGGATGATTTATAATCAATGATGGTCACCCTTCCCTCACGGATATCAATCCGGTCCCAACGGCCTCTTATTTTATTTTGATCCAATAAAACAGAAAATTCCTTTTCAATAAAGGTTGGAACATTTCCTTCTTTCTCCTCGCTTTCATAAAAACGGGTTAACGTGGTCACTCCGGTTTCAAAACGAAGCTGTTCATGCTCCCGGTTAAGGAACCCTTCCGAGGACCATGCCATTTGAAAAGCCTTATGAAGGGAAGGAAGAGAAAAAGGCTGCCCTTCGATTTTTGCACGAAGATACTCCTGAATGGCACGATGAAGGGCATTTCCATAAATGATGGAGTGGTGTTTATAAATGGGGACCTTCAATACATGAACATATTTATATTTCAGGGGACAGGTTAAATAATCATCAATTTGGTAATAGCTCAATTGAAGAAGTTCGTGATCTTGGGGTAATCGGAAAGGCAAAACCTCACGGGGAGGAGATGGCGCATAGCGCTCAATCTGCTGAATGGCTGAAGGGCTGCGAAGGGTGGCCTGTCCCTCCGTCATTCCCAGGGTTTCTAAAACAAATGGGCTCACCCGGCGGAGACGCTTGCCCCCGCGGTCATGAGAACAGGATAGAATCAATTCTTCCCGGGCCCGGGTCATTCCCACATAAAAAAGCCTCCGCTCTTCTTGGATATGAAAATCTCCGCTGGGCAGAAGGTCTTTGATCAGCTGCTCGGGAAACTCTATAGGATCCTTCCGCCGCCGGCTTGGAAAATGCTGATCCACCAAACCCACTAAAAAAACAATGCGAAACTCTAGCCCTTTGGCTTTATGAACCGTCAGAATTTGCACCATTTCATTTTCGGAAGGAAAATCCGCAGCGGCCGGATCATCCCCGGATTCAATGAGGAGATCCAAATGCCGGATGACCTGATGGACCCGATCTTGTGAGGCGATATATTCAAAGTGTTTAATCGACTCAAAAAACTTCGCGATATTCTGAATGGCCCGGTCTGCTTCTGCCGTATCCTCTCCCCCAAGCTGCTGAAGGTATCCGCTTTCCGTCAAAAAGGTATAAAGCAGAACCCCTGTGCCCACGGAACGGGAGAGCTCCGCGTATCGAAAAATATCCTGTAAAAACTTTGCAAGTGTTGCTTTCGCCTCCAAAGATACGCCTTCCGCCACCTTGTTCAGGGTCATCCCCTCCTCCAAGGTCCACCCGGAAACCTCTTTTTCCTCGTGCACCTTTTGGAAAATATCAAACAAAGGCCTTTGGTAGCGTTTTGAGAAAGACATCAGAGAGATTAAATCCTTCATGGGCAAAGCATAGAGGTGCGATGTCACCAAATGAAAAAGGGCCGTATTCTCATTGGGATCGGAAACCACACGGAGAAAAGCCAACAAAATTCGAATTTCTTCCCGTTGATAAAGCCCCCGGTTCCCGGAAAATGAAAATGGAATACCTCTTAGATTTAATGATTGGATATAGGGGGTGGCATCCTTGTTGGCGCGAATTAATATGGCAAAATCACCATAGCCATACTTGCCTGTTTGAACTTTCTCCTCGATCATACGGGCAATTCCGTCACTCTCGCTGCTTAAGGTATCATACCGGACAAAGGAAACCGCCTTCCCTTCCTGGTCTTTTCCCACCAAATGCTTTTGAATCCCATGTTGAACCTCTAACCGTTCAGGGTCGTTGTGCCGGATCAGCCCATAGGCGGCATCCAAAATCGGTTGTGTGGACCGATAATTTTCCGTGAGGACAACTTTTGGAGCGGAGGGAAACCGGGAAGAAAAATTGAGCAGATTGCTGAGGGCGGCCCCACGGAACTTATAGATGCTTTGATCATCGTCCCCCACAACGGTGATATTTTGATGGCCCCGAGCCAAAAGATGAAGCAGTTGAAACTGAATATAGTTCGTGTCTTGAAATTCATCCACGAGGATACAGCGGAACCGGTTTTGGTAACGTTTAAGGATCAAAGAATGGTTCCTGAAAAGGCTTAAAGGAAGTGCCACCAGGTCACCAAAATCAAGGAGGCCTTGTTGTAGAAGTAACCGTTGGTATTGCTGGTAAACCAGCCCCAACTCCACCGCTTCCTGAGCCTTCTCCTGAAGTTCTTGATCTTTTGGTGTGCTCTCAGCCTGCGCTTTGAGCGAATGCGCATAGGAAATATACTCATCTGGAGAAACATCCTCGTCTTTTGCCCTGGAAATTAAAGTCAAAATCGCTTCTATATGTTTGGTGGGGTTTCCTAAAGGGCGGTAATAATTGAGATCAAATTGAAAGAGATTCTCTTGAAAAAAGATGGTTTGCTCCGCCTTGGACAAAACTTTAAAATCAGTGTTCAGACCTAGGACCAAACCATGATCACGCAAAACCCGGTCTCCAAAAGCATGGAAAGTACTGATGGTATAGCCAAAGCCCCCAAGGGGAACCAATTGGTCCACCCGCTCCTCCATTTCCAAAGCCGCTTTATCCGTAAAGGTCAGGGCAAGGATTTCATTGGGTTTGGCTTTTTGATGCTCAATGAGCCATGAAATACGGTGGGCGATAACACGGGTCTTTCCGGTTCCCGCACCGGCAATAATGAGTAGGGGCCCTTCCCCATGTTCAACCGCAGAACGCTGTTGTTCGTTGAGTTCCATAATCAGGATTGAAATTGCCAGAAATGGAGCGCTTTTGCAATCTCTTTTGAAGGATCACATTCATGAAGAAAGGAGAAATTCTACAACCCGTTGAGGAAGACAGAGACAGTGTCACTGCCGGAGTTGGCAACGGCCATGTCTAATTTACCGTCTTTGTTAAAATCCCGGAGAATCACGGAGGAAGGAGCTGTTTCCGTTGGAAAGGTTTTTTGGGGCTCAAAGGTTCGATCACCCCGGCCCATGAGAATTGAGATGCTATTGTCCCCTTGATTGGCAACGGCAATATCCAAATTTCCATCCTGATCCAGATCACCCGTATCTACTGAGAAGGGTTTACCCATGGTAAATTCTTTGGTTGGAGATGAAAAGGAACCATTTCCATCGCCCCATAAAATAGAAACGGTTGGATCGGGAATATCTTGTGTATTTGCTACAACCACATCCAACTTTCCATCATTATCAAAATCCCCGCTCGCAATCGCACTCGGGCTATTTCCAACCGGATCTGAGGAGGAAGGAGTAAAGCTGCCTCGAACCGTATCACTCCCTATAAGGTTAACGACTGAATTATTCGCCTGATTGACCACCGCAAGGTCTACAAGGGTATTGGAAATGGAATTAAAATCACCCGCTGTAATCCCAAAAGGACCCTTAAAATTTTCAGATTGAATTTTTGGTTGGGGAGCAAAGGTACCAATATCATTTCCTAGCAAGACTGAAACGGTATCCTCGCCAAAGTTTACCACCGCAATATCATCACCAAGCTTTCCGTCAAAATCCGCAACGGAAATCCCTTGAGGGGCGGACCCCACGGAAAAGGTATTATTCTCTATAAAATTTCTATTACCATCACCATTAATAATGGAAACTTTGTCGGTGGAAAAACTAACAACAGCAATATCATCGATATTATCCCCAAGGAAGTTCCCTCTTGCAATTGCAACCGGGCAAGAATTAGCTATGGCAAGGGGAACGGTAACCGATGAAGAAAATGGCCCATCTCCATCTCCTAAAAGGATAGTAACAGAATCTCCAACATCGTTGGCAACGGCAATATCCTGGTTTCCATCCCCGTCAAAATCTCCGGAGGTCACCGCTTCAGGTTTTGCCCCGGTTACATAGGTCACCGCAGCCTGGAAAATCGGGTTTGGGCCCGGGTTGCCCCCTCCATCACCATTTCCTCCTCCGCCACAAGCTCCGAAAAAAAAGGCGCTGAGGGCAAGAAGATAAATTTTCTTTAAACTATTGATTTTCATCTATTTTTCATGCGGGGGAGGCAATAAACGGGTGAGAAGATGTTGACGTCATGCCTCTTTTAATTATTTCCGATTTGGAGGGGCACTGTCAAGGGTGGGGGGCATTTTTTTAAAATTTTTTTGGATTAATTTTCTAAAATTTTTCAAATAGTTAAGATGGAGGAAATTCCTGAATTCCTTTCAAAAAAATCACCTTTAAATTAAAATTGAATTTTAAATGACAAAAACTGACATCAATGCCCTTCTTTGACCAGATTTTTATTCCAGGAGGGAATTTCAACCACCAAATCCTGTGTTCCATTGGGAACACACTGGCAGGCCAAACGGGACTGCAAGGTAATTCCAGGGGCTTCATCCAACTGGTCCAGCTCATCATCCGTGGCCTCGTTGCAGGTGTCTAAACCTTCTTTGACCAATACATGGCAGGTAGAGCAGGCCACAACCCCCCCGCAGGAATGCTCTATTTCAACCCCGGAATTGAGGGCAATATCCAAAAGGCTTCCGGGTTGACCTGTGGGGCCATAGGGAATTTTTTCCGGATCAACCGCCACGGTTTTATCGGGCCCGATTTCAATCCCTACAAAGGTTATCTTATAACCCTTTTTGGGTAACTGAATATCGGCCTTTGAAATATATGGATTTTCCCCACCCATGGGCTCTTACACGCCTCCTATTAGCAATGATTCGCCATTTTATCACATCCCTAAGGCCCAAAGAAAGAGGTTACAGCTTTTTTTTCATTGAAACCGCTTCCCCGAATCAACAATCTCTACCCATCCGTGGGGATCCCCTTTTCGTCTGGAATCGTGGGTCTTATGAATCACCCCTCCTTTTGGATTCCATTCGTATTCCCCGTAAACACGAAGTTTCAATCCATGCTTCACCGGAACCCGTGGGGCTAGATTGAGGTTATGGATAATGAGAATGGTCTGCCCCTCTTGTGTGATGATAATAAACCGTTGATGAGGAGTTCCCTTCGTATCATCCAAAAGAATTTTTGCCACCTCCCCTTCTGCTTTCAGAAAAATGTTGGAGTACTGTTTGAGATAAGCCTCTTTTACGGGAGACTGGGTTTCCTCCTTTGATTCGGATAACCCCTTGGCGGGAAGGCAAACCATTAAAAATAAAACACTGCTGATAAAAAGGTAAGCGCGGAAAATTTTTCGGGGGAACTTTTTCATAAACGGATCTCCTGCCAGCGCTCTGACCGGTATCGCCCGATCAGGAGCGTCATTCGGGTAAACCAATCGATGATCATGGTCCCCCACAAATAGAGAATCTCAAGATGAAGGTGAACGGAAAAAAAGTACGATAAGGGCAAGCGGATGACCCACATTCCGATAATGGTCACCAGAAGAATGTAAGAGGTGTCCCCCGCCCCTTTTAATGATCCAGAAAGGACCATGGTAATGGCTAAAGGGATTTGAATCAAGGCCACCACTTTGAGGAAAAAGGTTCCTAATTTGATCACCTCCGGATCATCCGTAAAAGCACGAAGAAGCAGGTACGGAAAGAAAAAAAAGAGAAAACCCATCCCTGCCATCACAAAAATGGCCAGGCGATTGGTCTCCCAATTCTCCATTTTCGCTTTTTGGTATTTGCTGGCCCCAATACTTTGTCCAACTGCGGTGGAAGCCGCGGTGGAAAAACCATGCCCCGGCATATAGGAAAGGGCTTCAATGGCCAATCCCACCTGATGAGCCGCATAGGCGGCGGTTCCGTAAAGGATGACCAGTTTCGCATAAACCATTTGACCGGAATTTTGAATGATTCGATCCACTAAAACGGGAAATCCAACCCGGATTATCTTCCGGATCAACGTTGGATGAAGAGGACCCTTTTGGAGATATCCCTTTCGCACCATGAGGGCGAACATAAGCAGGGAACCCATCCCCTCCGATAAACCGATAGCGATGGCGGCACCCTTCACACCCAGCTGGGGGACGCCCCCATATCCATAAATCAATGGGAACGCAAATCCAACATGTAAAATATTAATAAGGGTAACGATAACCAGTGGGGTTTTGGTATCTCCAATTCCGTGAAAAATTCCTGTTTGAACATTCACCAAAACCTTAAAAATAAAAATCGGGAAAATAATTTTTAAATAACCTTCACTTAAAAGAGACACTTCCGGGGTGACACCGAAAAAGGAGAGCCCAAAACGACCGCCCCAAAAACCGGAAAAACCGATAACCAAACCCATTCCGATTCCGATCACCATAGATTGGAATGCAGCCTGTCTTGCCATCTGAAAATCTTTGGCTCCCCATGCTTGGGCCACCACCGTTGTCCCGAGGGATAAACCCCAGATCGCAGCCATCGCAAAAAAAACCATCAGCTGGCTAATCCCCACGGCGGCAATGGCAGAGGCACCGAGCCCTCCTACCAAAAAAATATCAATAACGCTAACCGATCGTTGAAGGAAACTGCTTAAAACCACCGGGAGGGCCAGGGAGACCATAGAGCGCCGGATTTGCCCTCTTCCTTTTTTTCGGGTTGGATAAAACATTGAAAGGTAAACCGTTCTCTTGGGTCAAATACCAATCTGAAAAACATTAGATCTTTTTATTCTGGGTCTTCGTGAAATCGAGTGGGTAAAAATTGTTAAAAAGTGTTTAAGGTCCATACAGGGCAAGGGTCAAGGAAAAGTCATTCTGTGGTTGAAGCCTTTGAAGTATTAGAGGTTCCTGCAAAATCCAGTTCGTCATTCCCGAATGTTTTTATCGGGCCCGCCTGCCGGCAGGCAGGAATCCAGAATTTAAAATTTGAAGAACCCCCATCCCCCTCTTATCTTAAGAGGGGGATTTCCTCCTCTGAGATTCTCGTATCCCCTGAGTCAAGTGTGTACCATGACCAGCAGCAAGCTGGGGAGTCAAGGCGGGCGAATACAAAATGGACTCAATTCCTATCGGTTCGAAGAACCCGTCATGGTGCAGGGTTCTTCCAACCGCACAGCCCGCCGTAATCACACCGGCCTATAGGGAAGCAAGGTGGGTGAATATCAATGGATCAAAATCCATTCGGTTCGAACAACGGTTGCGACCCGTCTTATGGAAATTGTACGACAAATCGAATACACCTGCTATGTAGTTTCGGAGAGCCGAAATTGTTGAGGAGTGCCAAATGTAACATCTATAACGTTCCGCATGAGAGGCCGAGCGAATGCGAGGTCCTAGCCCAACCTTTGGGAGGGCGTACTCAATGCAGTTGTTATGCGGCTGATTCATGTTCGACATCCCATCCAGGGAATACAAGCACAGCTGGATGGCAATTAAGTGCTCTGGCTAATACCTTGGCTCTCTCAATCCCAAGTTGAACACGATCATTTTCAATAGCGGAAATTGTTGACTGTGGAATGCCTGTTAACTCGGCCAGTTCATTTTGGCTGAGTTCCTGTAGCTCACGCATGATTCTAACCGATTCTCCTACGGAGACATCTATGCGTTTTTTGGCTTTGGAATAATCTTTCATGCTATTTCCTCCGATAATCGTGAGGCGTGACACTTACAACTTCCACGAGAACCTTATCCTTCTCGACTTTATAAATAACTCTATATTGTTGATTTAAACGGGATGATCTATGACCTTTCCACTCTCCCCTTAATGATTCATCACGTAACCCTTTGATTTTAAGTAATCCCTGAGGACCGGAGATGGTCACGATATCCTTCCATTTTTCATACCTTTTTAGTACATCGTTTGGTATTGAATTGAGTTGTTTGGAAACGCGCCTATGTTCATATATAGCCCACATACCATAAATAGTATATATACTATTTATGGTATGTCAATCACTTTTTACGCATAACGCTGCCGATGACACGCTGGTCAAAGCTCGCAGCGCTTTGACCGGTCGCTGTCGATCGGCTTGCTATGTGTCACTTCGGGCCGATCTGCCCAGACATACTCAAAGCCGCGCATCTTTGTATGCCGCTTGTTGTTGAGGAGGAGCAATCTCCAGACACCCGGCAAGGACTGTCAAGGAACTTCTTAGGAGCGCTTCGGTCCGCGCCGTATCTTCATGGACGTCGATGTTGAACTTTCCGCCATGGAACAGGTTGTTTCGAACGCACCGGACCATTCGTAGCAAGAATTGAATGTCGCCCTCACCGTTGGGACGGACCGGCGTTTCCCAAGCGACGGCGTCTTGCAGTATGACTTGTTGATTTGGGGGCGAATCGAGGAGGTACTCGCAGGCTTGCTTAAGCTTAATCGTGGAATTTGGATCGAACTTATCCCGCAATCTGGCTGCGAAGCAATCCCAATCTGGTTCCGCTCTCGGATAGTGCGGCGGGTTCGGCGGATGGCGTTTGTGAAAGCCACTAGCCTTCAGAGCGTACTCGAACCGGGAAAACACAAGAAAGAATTCCAGAAGCAGCTGTTGGTCGACGGAAGTGTTCATGGCTCCAGCGTCACTCTTGGGACACATAACGATTAAGCTGAGCGCGAGGCGAGCGGAAAAGAACCGCTGGCTTCGCCCAGCGAATCCGTTTCGAAATCCAAAGTTCTTTCCATCAGCCAAGCTGCTAGCCGATGCGCTCAAGCGCGGTGTTAGCTGTTGTGCCGCCCGTGGATTCTCAAAATGGCAGCTGTCGGTCCGTTAGGATCAAGCGGACGTCTTACAATCTGTATAAGTAAAGCCTCCTCTAACAGAGTAATGGGAAGGTCATCGGGAAACCAGCATTCCACACGCGGAATGCGGAACGCCGTTAGATCCGTATTCATTGCAATATCCGCCCAGGTTACGAGTTGGTTGTACGCAGTTGAATGCAAAAGCAAAAAGGCGATGTGGTCGCCGAGCTGGCGGGGCGCAAGGAAATATAAACACTCTAGGCCACGCTGGATGGCTTCAGGAGTTTGGTTGCGAAGATCAAAGAGACACACCCAACCTTTACTACGGCCCAAACTGATCTTGGACTGTGCAAAGGTATCTCTGAGGCTCCTATCACGATTTGACTTGATACAGCCACTCTCCCTAATTGCCTGGAATCTCGACATCGAGGTAACGTGAAAGACCCGGTCCCGCAGAAGCGGGAGAAGCTGGTCCTCCAGGGTTTCATCACGTAGTGTCAATTTCCGTTCAGGAATGTCCATTTCCTTGCACTCGCAGCTAACGCCGTTTTAACCGGCGCGGGGGACGAACGATAAACATTACGCCGCTGTCACACCGCGTCCGGTTGAAAACACAGTTAGGGCTTTGGCCGGACACGAATAACGCCCTCGGAAACTGCAAACCGATAAAACTCTGGATTTTCAACTGAATAGTCGATCATGAATTGCATGGCAGATTTTTTGGTTGATCTTGAAAGAACAGGAGTTACTAGAACTAAAACTATAAGACCAGCCCACCACGTATAGAAGTACATGACTGCCAAAGCAGCTGGAATAGAAAACATCCAGACCCAACTCCAAAACATGTGCGCGGCTTGATAGCGCTTCGGAAGCATCTTGGAACCGGCAACTTGAAGCGCTTTCGAACGGTCGACATCGACGTCGAGTTTTCCGGCATTCCAGTTTTGCACAAACTCTGAATGTTCCATTCGCTTTCCCTAAAGAGCCCTAACTATGATTAGATCGTTCTCGTTCGGGGTTTCGTTCGGGGTCGGACCAAGCTAAATGTTTGATATGAAAGATTAAGCATCAAAAAAATAGGCGTTTTCGGAGCTTAGAACACTCTTTTCACCCCCAAAAAGAGGGCTGTAAGAGGAAACCGACTCCCGAATTTCAGAACCTACTTCACCTTCTTGTATCCTCCTTCCTTTCCCACGGTACCCCAACTGTTCCTGAATCTTCCTCACAAATTTTTCATTTCCCATTGCTACACTCTCCGTCCAACAGCCCTCCCGTTTCCCGCTACTCTTTTTCAACCCCTCTTCTATCCATTGCCGATGGGTCTTCTTGAGTTTTTCTTCATCAGCAATTCCGCACAACTGCATCAAAGCTTCACGATCAATCCTGCCGTAACGGATGGGAGGATTCTGGATTTCCCGATATCCCCCATAGGGCCAATCCACCGGATCACTGACTACCCACGCACGGACCATGTTCAGGTCCATGTAAATCATGCACCGTTCTAAATGCGCTTCGCTATCCACTGCAGTTGCATGATAGCGATCCTCCCAGAATGCTCCCTTGCGCTTTTTTCGTTGATTAAATTCTTGGGCAGTTTGACCGGCAATGAGCTGGAGGCTGGTTCGAATGACGTCTTCTCCGCTATCTAAAACCAACAGATGGATGTGGTTCGAGGTGACAACATAATTGAGAACCCGAAGACCGTATCGTCTCTTTGCTTCAGACAGCCAGCAGATCCAGCATTTTTTATCCTTGTCAAATTTGAGAAGAAATTCTTTTTTATGGCACCGGTGGGTGATGTGCCAGACACAGTGAAGGATATAATGTCGGTTGGCTCTGGCCATAAAGACAGATTCCTTAGAGCACTCTTTTTAACCCCAAAAAGACCTGTTTAAGGCAAATTTCGCCTCTATTATTCGTCTTTTTTATAAATTTTTCAATCCATTACCTTGGTCCGACCCCGGCCCGCTAACTATTAAGTGAGCTGCGACAGGCTCGCTAATCTCGGCGGCCTATCTCAGACAACTCTCTCATCGTTTTAGACTAGGATTATGTGTAATATCTCATGCTTACGAGAATCTTGTCAATCGCCTATCACCATAAAACACCGCCGGCTGGGCGGCCTATTCCACTATCGGCCCGCTGCCTATTTCCGATGAGCCAGGCTGAATTTTTCTATAACCCTAGTCGATCAACGGGGCTGTAAACTCCACGGCCTCTTCGATTTAAAACGTGTGTATAGATCATGGTCGTGCTTACATCTCTGTATCCCAGCAGTTTCTGCACAGTCCTGATGTCGTAGCCGTCTTCCAACAAAAGCGTGGCAAAGTGTGGAGTGTGGGGCCTTACGACGCCAAACAAATGCCTGTTATCATCCACCGATTATCAGTAGAAATAGGTAAACTGTAATTTGCTTGAATAACAAGTAAAATAATGGTCAAAAAAGGGAAATTTCCATTAAATTATTTTTCATTCCAAAGGATTAAGTTAATTTACTTTTTTACTTTGCACCTACATTTTTGAGCAATTGAATAATTTCCGTGTTCCCATTTGCTTCTGCAAAATTTAAGGCAGTGTATCCACCCTGTTTTTTAAAATTTACAAGGAAGGGGTCAAGGAAGGGGTCAAAAAGGAAGGGGTCAAATCTCGTCTTGGCTCAACCTTCGAGAACCTTTTTAATTGCCCCGTATTTTTGGAGGACCTTTCCTCCTTTCTCTAACTCCTTCCTCATCCTTCTAATTGTACTACTTACCCCTGAATATCCTCCCAGTTTAAATTCCTTTGCGATTTCC
>DASWJH010000002.1 GCA_036397255.1 Nitrospiria bacterium | reverse complement strand
GAGTGCGCGGATTCCATCGGGGCCAGGAAACTAATCAGATTTCCACTCACAGGCCGGATATATGTAAGCAATCTGTTCCTTGTTTGCCTCAATTGAAAAACATCCTTGCGAAACGGGATGGGTCCATATATGTTCTTGGGTAAGAGGTGAGGAGGGAGGGCGTAAAGCCCTGTTAGGGCCACGCCCCTTTACGGGGGTAAGGAATGAGGTGGTAGGAGTGGCGATTAAGGTTGGAGGGAGAGGACAGAAAATATACTCTAAAACCAAACAAACCAAATAAACGAAACAAACGAGACAAACCAATTAACATTGGAGGTTTGAGGTGGACAGTCTCATAGGGAATAAAAAAGGATGAAAAAAGTGGAAGGCTCAACAATTACCAAAAAGGAAATCGTTCAACAGGATTTGGGGAATGAGTTGATGCTTTATGATGCTCAGAAAGACGAGGTTCATATTTTGAATGGAACGGCGAAGATTGTCTGGGAAGGCCTGGTTGTGGGGGAAACGGAGGAGCAGTTAGAGATGCGGTTGCGGGAGAGGTTTTTGATTGGAAAAGACCGTGACCTGTTTTTGGATATCAGGAATATAATTGGAGAATTTAAAGAGAAGGGTTTGGTGAAACAATAAAACTTTTCACCCCTCACCTGAATCCTCTCCCCTCTGAGGGGAGAGGGAGAAACGGTGGAGAAGGAGGCTTCGAATGGAAGATAACGAAAAAAATGAAAAAGAAAGTATAAAACGAAAAAAACCGAAATATGAACCGCCGCAGGTCAGGACCTACACGGGGGATGACCTACTAAAAGAGTTGGGACCCGCTCAAGCTCTTTATGGACCATCTGTCCCATTACCTTGATCCACTGGACCAATATGTATGAAGAATCCTTCAAGCAGGAAAGATGCTCTCATCCACGAAAATCCAATCTTTCAAAACACCTTCGCGTTTTTTGACATTCCTTTTTTCATTCAATCAAATTCTTATCATCTTTTAGAGTTTTTCAACACTCTTTACAAACAGTTTATCTCAATTGAAAAAACCGATCTTTCGAATGGTTCTTCCTATTTTCTTTTTAAAAGGAAATTCGATTCTGAGATACTTCAGTTTCGTATCAATAAAGGGAAGGGAATTCCCATTTCATTAAAATCAAATCCTTTCCCCATGGCGGATTCGTTTATTTTTAATGATGTGGTTAAGAAAGTAAGAAATTATTATTTAATTCACGCGCTTTCTCTTTCATTTCAAGGAAAAGGAGTAATCTTTTCAGGGCCTACCGGATCTGGAAAAACAACCTTAGGCTTAGAACTGATTCAAAGGGGATTTCAATTTCTCTCCGATGAATTAGCCGCCCTTTCCAGATCCTCTCATCTTCTTTTTCCCTTTCCCAGAGCCCTATGTATTCGAAAGAAAACAATTGATCTATTTGAAAGATCAAATGGATTTTACTTTTCACCAACCCACCCAATAGGTGATCAGCGTTGGATGATTGACAATGAGGATTTTTCGAAGGGTTCAACGGGAAAACCTTGTAAACCAAATTTAATATTTCTCCTCTCAACCCAGTCTTTTTCAGGAAAAGGTTTAGATAATGAGATTCCCATCACCTTGGAATTAAAAAGGAAGGACGATCAACTTCTCTCTGAGCTATCGGAACTATCAGGGGTGAAATATCTTTCTGCTTCCTTAAAGGACGGTTTCTACTATCCAAGGTTTCGAGTTAGAAAAAGCCGTATTGTTCAAAAGGAATTTATTAGAATTTGTGAGAAATACCAGGAATCAGTGTTGTATCGGATTAAGGCGGTTAATCAAACACCTAATCCTAATGCAGATCCCAAGCTTATTCCAATTTCCAAAACAGTTGCGGCCTTGGAATTGTTTGGAAATCTTCAGAACGTTTCCTTTGATGGGCTGTCTGATTTTTCCAGCCCTTTGGGGACTCCTCCTCAAATTTTAGCAGGGTTATCGGCAATTGTTGCAAAAACACAATGTTATCGGCTTGTGGTAGGGGATTTGAAAAAAACAGCGGATTTGGTGTGTGATTTGGTGAGGCGGTAGGAGGTTAGAGAAGTTAGGTTGGAGATTGGATTAAAAAAGCGTTAAAAGAGAGGGAAAATGGGAAGAAAACTTTTAATAATTTCAATGGTAATTATTTTCTATTCACTTCCGGTGTATGGGGCGGGGTATGGACCGGTTCAGATCATCAGTTCAAATGAACAGGAAGTGGTCCTGGAGCTTGTGGTTCCGGGGTTTCAGGTTCATCCTGTCAATCATGATGGAATGTCTTATCAGCAGATGAGCATTCCGGATTTCGGGTTAACCACCGATGTGGGGACTCCGCAAGTTCCTGTTCGGGGGGTGGTGGTCGGTGTGCCAGGGGGGGCTCAACCTTCCTTGGAGATCCTGGACACCGACTTCAAGATTCTTTCCAACTACCTTCCTCCACCGGTTCCCTTCCCGGAGGTGATTGAAGAGGGAACCATAGGTTTTTCTAGTCGTTTCACGTTTGTCCGGGATGAAACTATTTATTCTCAGGATGATTTTTTTCCATCCAAACCAGCGATTATTGGATTTTCCGGGAAAATGAGGGATCAAAACGTGGTTCAAATTGTTTTTTATCCCATTCAAAACAATCCAGTCCGGCAGGAGGTGCGTTTTTACACCCGAATTGTTGTCCGGATTGGGTTTCAGGGATCTGTTGGAGGAGAGGTTCCAATGTTAGAGAAGTCACAGATATTTCAGAAAGTTGATGCCAACCAGGGGCAAATAAAAGAGAACCCATATGATCGAATGTTAAAGAGCCTTCTATTGAATTATCCATAAAACAATAAAACAGGAAATGAAAAACGAATTGAAACAAACATTCCAAAAACATTCAAACCCCCACTTTTCCTCTCCCTAATTAAGGTAGAGGATTAAGCGGCTTAAAAAGCAGGGATAAAGATTGGAGATTTCGTCAAAAAAAATCCGGGTTGAAAGGGTATCAACCAATAGACTTTTTCTTTTTGGAACCCTTCTTTTGATTCTGTTTGTTTTTTGGGGTTGCGGAACCAGCGGGGGGAATTCCGATTCGGGTGATGGGAATGAAAATACCGGGAGTTCTACAACGACGACTTTATTCCCTTCAACAACTACAACAACCAGTCTTTCACCTTCATCCACTACCCTGAACACGACATCTACAACGAGCACCAGTACCACCTCCACGACCGTTCCGATAACCATGGGTGGACAATTGAAAATCGGAGTAAAAGACAATGGATTCTACAGACTTACCCGACAAGAATTGGAGAATTCGGGGTTGGTTATGACGGGTGTTGATCCAAAAAAAATAAAGATTGGCTATCGGGGAAAAGAAATTCCCATTAGGGTTTCGGGAGAATCCGATGGGGCTTTTGACGTCAACGATGTGATTGAATTTTATGGCCAAGGGATTTCAAGGGATTCATCAGAGTTTGAGTTTACCGAGACCAATATTTATTGGCTTTCGGCAGGAAATCATGATGCCCTTCGAATGCAGGAAAAAGATGGAACCCCGGGAAGTAATGGGCCTCCTGACTCTTTTCAAACCACGGTTTATGTGGAGCAGGACACTTTTTATACACAAGTCATACCCAACGGGGAGGGAAAAGATCACTGGTTCTGGGGAGGCCTAATCCGTGCGACCGAATCCAGAAGTTTCCCCTTTACGATAAAAAATAATTCAACCGCCAAGAAAGGTTGTACATTTCGTTACTACCTCCAGGGCAAAACCGATATGGTTCAAAACCCCGATCATCATACACGGGTTTATCTCAATGGAATTTTGGTGGATGATCAGCGATGGGATGGTTTTTCACAATTCATCAATTCGGTCAATTTGCCCAACTGCAACCTGATCAATGGCAACAACACGGTCAGGCTTGATTCGGTGGGGGATACAGGTGCGGTTGTAGACTCTTTTTTATTTAATTGGTTTGAGATTGATTATTGGGACCAATATGTGGCAGAGAATAATGTCCTCTTTTTTAATGGAGTTGGAGCCAGCCCCGTGGATTTTAGTGTAATGGGATTTACCCAGAATGATATAAACGTATTCGATATTTCGGACCCTTTAAATCCCGCAAGAATTATAAATCACCGCGTTGATCCGGTGGGGACTTCCACCACGGTGTCCTTTCAAGATAATTTTCAAGGACAGCGAAATTATGTCGCTTTGACCTCGAGTCAATTTGACACCCCCTCGAATCTTTTTCAAGATAATCCATCTACATTAAAAGACCTTCAAAATGGGGCGGATTATATTATTATTGCTCATGAGAGTTTCCTAAACAGCGTGAACCCTCTTGCAGATCATCGCAGGAGCCGGGGGCTTCGTGTGGTAACGGTGGATGTGATGGACATTTATGATGAGTTTGGTTTTGGAATGGAGAATCCCCAAGCCATTAAAGATTTCATAAAATTTGCCTTTGAGAATTGGCAGCGGCCTGCTCCCATGTATGTTCTTTTGGTTGGCGATGCCACACTGGATTATAAGGATAATTTGAAGAGAGGGTTTAAAAATTTAGTTCCCAGTCATCTTGTCGAAACGGCATTTATTCAAACATCCAGTGACAATTGGTTTGTATCGGTGAGCGGGGATGATTCCATTCCTGATCTCTTCATCGGGCGGATATCGGTTAAAACCCCTGGCCAAGCGGATGCCGTTGTAAACAAGATTCTTGCCTATGAAAAGGCTCTTCCAACGGGTTGGGTTAATCGAGTTCAGTTTGTGGCGGATAATCCCGATGCGGGGGGAGATTTTGAAGCGGCTTCGGAGGATCTCATTCAACTGCTTCCAGGCAATATCAGTCCGCTGCGTGTCTACCAAACACAAGTTGGCAGCGGCGCTCAAACCGCCATCAGAAATAATATCAACAACGGGGTCCTGGTAACTAATTACACCGGGCATGGAAGTGTTTCTCTTTGGGCAAACATGTTTTCATCTTCGGCGGTTTCTTCTCTTAGCAATGCGGGGAAGCCAACGTTTGTGGTGACACTCAATTGCCTGAATGGTTTTTTTAATGATCCCTATGAAGGAGGGGTGGACCCACTGGGAAATGCTCACGGGATTCCCTTGGCGGAAGCGTTTGTGAATGCCCCCAACAAGGGGGCCATTGCTGCCTGGAGCCCTACGGGGCTGGGTTTTACCTTTGAGCATGACCTCATGGCCCAGGAACTCTTCGATGCTATTTTCAATCAAGGGAACCACATTTTAGGGTCGGTGACCACTCAAGCCAAGGTTTCTGCCTATTCTAAGTTTGGTATATCGGTTGATAATTTGGAGACGTTTGTTTTATTTGGGGATCCGGCAGGAAACCTCTCTGCCCCATAGGGATTGGTCTATGAATCGTGCTCTGGTGAAAGCAATAGGAAAGAAGCGGCAAACTTCCGGCAGAAAAAGCCAGATTAAAGTAAAAGGTATGAGTATGGAGCCAACCTTGAGCGAAGGGGATGGGCTCGTGGTGAGGCATATCGGGCCGGAGGATTTGTCTCTGGGTGATATTGGTGTGTTTTGGACTGGAAAAGTTTTATTGGTCCACCGTGTGATTGGCGTGAAGCATTGGTTGGAGGATACCCGTTTTATTTTAAAAGGGGATCGATTACTCTATACGGAAGATATGGGGGAAGAATTTTTGTTTGGTAAGGTCGTTGAAGTTCATCATAAAGGAAAGAGAATTTGTTTTGAAAGTGGTTTTTGGAGGTGGTTCAATAAAGTTTTTGGTTATTTTTGGAGATTGAATGATAAATTCTTGATGGTGTTAAGAAAAATGGAGGAAAGGGCCTTGGGTGATTGGAAGGGATCAACACGGCTTCTGCCTTCAAGGGTATTTTGTTTCTTATGTGTTCTTTTCCACAATAAATTGACCAACCTATTCTATCTATTGCATTTCGGGTGAAACATGGCAATGATCGGAAATACAAATATAACCAATGAAGATCGGCTTCTTCTTTATTGTTCAAGGGGGGAAATGACCCCTGAAATGGAAGAAGACGTTAGGCAGCTTCTTCAATTACCTTTAGATTGGGATTACCTCTGGAATTCTGCCTGTAGACACAGAATTGTTTCCTTACTTTATTTTCATATGGAGCGGGTTAGCCCTGTTGGGTGTATTCCTGCAAGGGTGATGAAGCAGATGGAAGCATCCTATTGGGCGAATGCCTATCGAAATCTAAGGATTCAAAATGAGCTGGTCACCATTCTCAAGGCTTTTCAAGAAATAGGAATTGAGGTTTTGCTTCTCAAAGGGTTGGCCTTGATTGAAACCGTTTACCAAAATTTAGGATTACGGCCCATGAGCGATATGGATCTATTGGTTAGAAAAGAGGCGATTCCTGAAGTTAGGATTTGCATGGAAGGGATGGGTTATCGGCAAAATTTAAAGTGGTACGGGTTACAGGCAATTGATGATCATCATTTGACCTTTTATTCCTTAAAAGGGAATACGGTTCCAATAGAGATTCACTGGACAATTGGAATGAATAGCGATTTGTTTCCCATTGAAGATTCCGAAATGATGGAAAAGGTTAATGTGATCAACCTGGGGGGGGTAAGGACTCGAATTCTTTCCCCTGAAGATTCATTGATTCACCTATGTTTTCATATGGCGTACCATCATCATTGTGCTTTGGGTTTGATGGGGCTTTGCGATATTTCTGAAACGATCCATCGCTTTAAAGGAATCCTTGATTGGAGCAGAGTGCTAAGGTTTGCAAAGCAAAATAGAATTGGCCCCCAGATTTATATCGCGCTCTCTCTTGCCAATCGGCTCCAAGGAACTAAAATACCTTGGGGGGTGCTGGAATCCCTTTCGAAGGATTGTTCCCCCCAACAAATCCTATGGCTTGAGCAGTTTCGAGAAAATAGCCTGATCGTAGAACCTATAAAGTGGGAAAGCCCACTTGCCCGCTTAATCTGGATTAATGGAATGGGGAATAAAGCTCGATTCCTTTTCAAAGGATTTTTCCCCTCGCTGAAAGTATTGGTTATTTGTCTTTCCACTTCTTTAACCTTAAAGAAGGTGCTTCTTTTCTATATTATCTACCCCTTTATTCGTATAAAGAGGTATCGGTTTTCTTCCTTCAGATACCTTTTCTCCTCTTTTAAGCGCTTTCTGGTTTAATCCTGAACGGTCATTTCTTTTTCAATACAACAACCTAAAATTTGGACTTCCTTTTAAGGGGAACATGATGTTATTATTAAGCGGTTTAGGGGTTTTCTTTTTTTATACTTTTCCAGCGAGGTAAGGACATTCATACAACCATTTCAAAATGTCAAATCTGTAGCCGAACGCTCCTGAAAGGATATTTTTTACTCCAAAAAGATCCGCTCAAATCGGAAGTCATCAAGGTGGTCTGTTGGCGGTGTAAGTTTTTAAAACGGCCGGCTGAAAAAATCAGTGCCTAGGCTTTTGTATCATTTCCAAAATAACATAATTACTTGGGGTGTTATTCTGGCCGTTTTCCCGCCAATTAAAAAGAGCCGGAATCAATTACTTTTTGAGGTCTAGATTCCCGCTTAAGGAAGGCGGGAATGACAATGCGTGTTTTTTTGTTAATCAGGACCTCGTTTTTTTCCAACCTTTTTTACTTCAATTGATCTCCTCGGTTCAGAGGATAAGGCCCCACGACCCCAACAAACGGAAGGGTGAGGATTCCAAGTAGGGACAGTTGGTCCGGGTTTCTGTACTGGGACAATCCTATGGTCATTCCCGTATGGCCTTCCCTGGGAACAGGGGTGTAGGTGCCCATCAAACGATCCCACCATGGAAGGTTAAATCCAAAATTACTATTGGTTTCTTCTTTATAAATTGAATGATGAACTCGGTGCATATCGGGGGTGACAATGAACCACCGGAGGCCCCGATCGATCGATTTTGGGATTCGAACATTGCCATGATTAAACATAGAGGTTCCGTTGAGGAGAGCCTCAAACGTAAAAACGGAAACCGGGGACGCGCCAATTAAGAGGACTGCTCCCATTTTGATAAAGGTGGACAGGAGAATTTCGATAGGATGAAACCTTGCCCCTGTGGTGACGTCAAAATCGAGATCGGTGTGATGGACCATGTGCAACCGCCATAATAACGGAATGGCATGGAACATGATATGCTGAAGATAGATGACAAAATCCAAACTGATAATGGCCACCGGAATCAAAACCCACTGGGATCTCTCCACCAAATTTAAAATTCCCCACCCTTGTTCAGAAGCAAAAATAGCGGTTCCAACGGGAGCGAGATTCAATACCATTCGCACCAGAAAAGTATTCAGAATAACAATCCCTATGTTTGCAATCCAACGTTTGGGTTTGGAGGTGGTTAAGATTCGCCGTGGCGAAATCACCTCCCACGTAGCCATGAGGATAAAAATTCCAAAAAAAATTGCCATCCGAATTAGTGCTTCGTTTTGCATCTTATTTAGAGAAGATAAAAAGAAGTGATGGTTTTTATTAAAAGTAGGTTTTCCGGGGCATCCCCGCAATTGATCTTATTGGGGAGGGACTTTAAATCCGTTTTGCCCATTTGGCCTTGGATCGTCTTCTTAAAACAAAGGGAGGCATCACGCCTCCCTGAAGTTTTTTAAAAAAAAATTAAACAACACCTTTTTGGTTATTCCTTGGCCTCTTCTTGGGCCTTTTTTTTGTCTGCGTAGGGCTCTTCGCCGTAACACCCAATCAGGGTGCTTAAGGCTAAACATAAAACCATTGCGGCCAATACTCTTTTTCCCATTGTGTTCCTCCTCTCCTCAAAAACGATAACGTCCTCACTGATTCGGGAAGACTGACAATTACTCCTTTTGGGTTCAAATGTCAAGATGAAGGGAAGGCGGATATGGAGAAAGAGGAATTGATTTATGAAGGTTTGGACCTCTACTTTTAATCAAGGAGATGAGGTTTGGTTTTTTTTAATGAGGAAACTGACCAGTTGCTTTACCCGTTTTAAGAGTTGATCGGGTTCACTTCCGTTTCCTTTGTTGATGTAGCTGGCAGGGGGGAAGAGGGACAATTTCTTTTTTAGATCCTCGTTGCATGGTAAGGAAGAGAAAAAAATGAGGGGGGTGGCAGGGGTTATTTGAAAACGTTCTTCCAGGGAACGGATAATTCGTGCGGCCGATATTCCATTCATCACCGGCATCTCTAGGTCCAGAATAATACAATCAACGGGCTTTCCCTCCGAGAACTTTTTGGAAATCAAGGTCACGGCCTGTTGCCCATCGGCTAAGACTAAAATTTCTTCGGCAATACCACTTTCTTGAAGTTGGGTTTTCATTAAATTTCGGATCATATCGGAATCATCAGCGGTAACCATGCACCTGACTTTGGTCACAACATGATCATCCTGAACCACGTCCAGGACAAAACCGCAAAAATCGCAGGCCATTTCGCGATTCCCTTCCCGTATGATCGAATGATAGGACACATCCTCATCACAGCACATGCAATATTTTTTATCACTGGACATTCCTCGCTCCAATTATTTCATTTTTGTTCGCAGGAAATTTTAAAAAAACGTTTACTCTTGTATATCTTTAAATTCCTCTAAAGAATTTTCCAGTATTTTTTTTTGACGGGTTGATCCAATTTTTGCCAGGTCAAAGGCCACATACGCCAATGACCCAAAAATGGCCAGTACAATGACCATTTGTACTACTTTCCAGGGTTTACGGATCACCCATAAAAGGAAAACCAAAAGAAGAGCAATTCCCATCCATTTGACGGATAGGGCCGAAAATCCACTGGTTTTGGAAATCCAGTTCACGATTATATCTAGTTTTTCAATCACTGAATTGGAAGACCTCCACCACATTACTCCGTGATCCTCCCGGCTGTGTTCCCCCGGAAATCACGAACAGTTTATTTTGAAAAACCACGGCACCGATACCGTGGCGTGCGGTGGGAAGGGGCGCCAATTTCTGCCAGGTGTTGGAATGGGGATGATAGGCTTCATTTTCAACAAATGCTTTTCCCGTTCCTTCCCCTCCCACAACCAAAAGGCGCTGGTTTATTACACCAGCACCGAATCCAGATCGAGGGGTAGGGAGTTTTTCAGCTGAAGCCCACTGGTCTTTTTTAGGATCATAGATTTCATTGAGATCTAAGTTTTTATGGTATGAGGATTTCAATCTTCCTCCAATAACAAAAATTTTTCCTTCAAAGACTCCTGACCCCAGGTGATCACGAGGGGTGGGAAGGAAAGCCCGTTTTTCCCAAAGGCCGGTGGATGGATCATAAACTTCATGAGCCCCCTCGTTACCGTTTTCCCCTAAACCCCCAATGGCGTGAAGTTTCCCATTTAGAACTGCCACTGTTAGTGCACCACGGGGTGTGGGCATGGAGGATTTTCTATTCCACGTGTCTTTTTTGGGGTCATATTCAAATAGATCTTTGACCGGTTTCCAAGAAAAGGTATTTCTAAAACCACCGATAACATACACTTTTCCCCCAACCGTTCCAATGCCAACATGGTGCAGGGCCATGGGTAGGGGAGAAAGGGATTGCCAGGAATTCTTATTGGGTTCGTAGACTTCAACCCTATCCGTGACACCAAAGCGCCCAAAACCACCCACGACATAGATTTTTTCTCCCGCCACGGTTGCTGCGACTTCAGTTCGTTTTGAGGGAGCTGGAGAAAGGGTTTCCCATTTACCTAAATCGGAAGATGCGAGAATTTCTTGAGAGCAGAACCAAACAGAAAAAAAGAGGAAGACCCCAACCAAAACCTTAACCATCTTGCGCTTCCTAAATTAGACTTATTATACCAAGGAGGGACACCTAGTCAACCTTTACCCCCTTAACTTCAAAACATATTTTCAATATCAATATTGAAATTGGGCCAAAAAAGTTGGCCGAAACCGGTTCCCTGTTGGGGACCTCCTGATGTGTTTGGGGTATTTTGAGGTTTTCCCCAGATGGGTTTCCGGATGGGACTGGGGCAAAATCTTTTAATATCAATTGTTTATTTATTTTGAAACTTAGGCTGTCTTTTTTCAATTAAAGCGGTGACACCCTCCTTCTTATCCTCTGTTTCACACAGTTCACCAAACAATTGAGACTCCAGTTTGAGTCCCTTGTCAAGTGATTGCTGGTTTCCTTCCCGGATGGCTTTCAAAGCCGCGGCAACGGCCAGGTGGCCTTTTGTGGCTATTTTTTTTGCCAACCCTTGGGCCTGTTTGAGGACTTCTGAGTCTGGAACGACCTTATTGATCAATCCGAAATTTTTGGCTTCTTGGGCATTGATCATGTCCCCGGTTAATATCCATTCAATGGCTTTTGATTTTCCCACCAATCTGGGTAACCGCTGTGTTCCTCCAAATCCCGGGATAATTCCCAGGTTAATTTCGGGTAGTCCTAAGCGGGTTCTCTCTCCTGCCACACGAAGATGGCACGCCATTGCCAATTCCAATCCCCCGCCCAAGCACATGCCCTGGATGGCGGCAATGACGGGTTTGGAAAGATTTTCAATTTTATTAAAAATAGCCTGACCCAAAGCGGTGACTTCTTCACCCTGCTTTGCGGTGGTGAGAGAATGAATTTCTTTAATATCTGCACCCGCGATAAAAAAAGTTCCCGCTCCCGTAAAAATAATGACTTTTACGTCATTATTTTTTTCCATTTGGTCAAAAACCTGGGATAATTCATTCATGACGGGTGTATTCAGTGCGTTGGCAGGGGGATTGTTGATGGTGATGGTTGCGATTCCATCCTCAATGACGGTTTGAATCAATGGGTTACCCAAGTGTTTCCTCCTTCAAGGAAGCATTAACAGTTTTTATGGATTTTTCGATCTCTAAAAACATCAGGAAAAAATTCTCTCCCTTTCCTTCAAAAAAAACGGAAAGGCGAAAAAAAACAAGATAGGGAGCGGATCAATTTTCCCTGAAAATAGATAGGTCAATAATTAAAAAACCCCCGTCCGGATTTTACCCCTAAAAATCCTGCGTCCACCATTCTTTTTAACATGGGTGCAGGCCAAAAACGAGGACCTAGCTCTTTTGAAAACTTTTCCAACTCTTTTAAAACCACATCAATTCCTATTTGGTCCGCGTAGTGAAGGGGCCCCCCTTTTTCTTGGGGGAAGTCTGTCCCCGCCATCATGGCGATATCAATATCGGCCGCTGTGGATACCCCTTCCTGCAGGCAAACCACACCTTCATTGACCATGGAAAGGAGCAGTCGATTTGGAGAAAAAGAGGTTTTTTTGAGATGATATTCATCATACACTTTTTTTAGGATTTTAACCAGAACATCGTCGTGTGCATCGGTATACGTATAAAACCCTGCTCCATTTTTGGTTCCCAACCTTCCCGTTTGTACCATCACATCCAATAGTTGGGCGGGGGCCATTCGAGGGCCAAATGAATCATAAAGGATTTTTGCTACTTTTTCCGCAATGTCTATTCCAATCATATCTAGTAGTGTAAAAGGGCCCATGGGCATTCCGAAGGAAACCATGGCATTATCCATTTCTTTCATGGACGATGCTCCTTCTTGCAGAGCCAAGGCTGCTTCATTTAAATAAGGCATCAACAGGCGGTTGACCAAGAAACCTGCGCATTCTTGAACCCGAACCGGGATTTTTCGCACACTCTCAGAAAAGGCCACCACATCCTCAACCGTTTCGGAGGATGTCGCCATTCCCGGGATGACTTCCACCAATTTCATGACGTGGGCGGGATTGAAAAAATGCATTCCCACCACCTTATCAGGACGTTTGGTAACGGATCCGATGGAGGAGATGGAGAGAGAGGAAGAGTTGGTTGCAAAAATGGTGGATTCTGGACATAGGTCATCCAAATCACCAAAGACCTGTTGCTTCACCTTAAGATCTTCAAAGACCGCTTCAATAACCAAATCCACGTCTTTGAAATCATCGTAGGTGGTTGCCCCGGTTACCAAAGCCATTTTTTGTTCCATTTCGGTTGAGGTCATTTTGCCTTTTTGAACCCTTCCCTCATAAATTTTTCGGATGGTCCCAATTCCTTTTTGAACCGCTTCTTCTTTTACATCTTTTAATATGACGGGAAGGCCGGAGTAAGTAATCACCTGAGCAATTTGGGCTCCCATGGTTCCCGCCCCAATGACGGCTGCTTTGTAAATATACATAGTGTAGACCTCGCCTTTTGCAATCAGAAATCAGAGGTCAGACCGGTTTTTCCTTCTTAATAATAGAACCAGAAATACAGGCCAATCCCTGACGGGTTATTTTTTATTTTCTTTCCAAAACCATTGCAGCGCCCAGTCCCCCACCGACGCAAAGGGAAACAACGCCCAATGAAAGATCGCGACGTTGCATTTCTCGCAAAAGGGCAATGACCAGCCGGGTCCCGCTCATCCCAACTGGATGTCCCAAGGCGATAGCCCCCCCGTTTACATTCACGATTTCACGGTTGAGATTTAATTTTTTTTCGACCGCCAAGTATTGGGCGGCAAAGGCTTCATTGACTTCAATCAGTTGTACATCGCTGAGTTGGGCTTTTGCACGTTCTAAGGCGCGGGGAATGGCTTCAGCCGGACCGATACCCATCCGTTGGGGTTCTACCCCGACGAAAGCATAGGAACGGATGGTTCCTAAAGGTTCATAACCCAGCGCCCTTGCTTTTTCCGAAGACATTACCAGTACAGCGGCGGCTCCATCATTGAGGGAACAAGAATTTCCTCCGGTGACTGATCCCCCCTCCTTGAAAATCGGGGGATAAAGTGAGAGGACCTGTTGGGTCAGAGCCACATTGGGGCCCTCATCTTGACTAAAAGGTTCCGGAATCACCTCTTTTCCCGCGGCTTTCTTGGGAACCGTTACCGAGATAATTTCATCTTTAAATTTTCCCTCTCGAATGGCTCGGAAGGCCTTTTTATGGCTTTCCACTGTAAATTTATCCTGTTCTTCTCGGGAGATTTGAAACTCCTCCGCAAGGTTCTCAGCCGTGATCCCCATAATTTGTCCGCAAAACCCATCCGTGAGTCCTTCCCAAATGCTATCGATAAATTCAGCGTGCCGGAGTCTTTTTCCCCATCTCATGTCCCGGCTGATGTAGGGGGCCCGGCTCATGCTTTCAATTCCCCCGGCAATTTGAACCTCACCATCTCCACAGAAAATATTCTGGTAGGCATTCACGATGGCTTGTAAACCCGAGGAGCAGTTTCTTTGTACGGTATAAGCTGGAACGCGAATCGGCAGCCCTGCCATCAATGTGGAAACCCGTGCCAAATTGGTTGCATCGCTGTAATTTCCAACAGATCCCATCACCACTTCCTCTAACACATTGACATCCAGGTTGGTTCTACGGACGAGTTCGCGAATCACCAGTTCACCCATTTTATGGGCCGTGACATCTTTAAGAGCCCCACCGAAGTTTCCAATTGGCGTTCTGACCCCATCGATAATGACAATTTCCTTCATATGGTCTCCTTCCTTACTAAAAATCCATCATTTAATTTACTGCCGAAGTGGGGCTACGCAGAAACCTTTAGTTTTTTGAGCTCTTCTTCCAATAAAACTCGGCGAAGAATTTTTCCAATCATGGTTTTGGGAAGTTCCTGCCGAAACTCAATTTGTTTAGGAACTTTAAATTTAGCCAACCGCTCCCGACAAAATTGAAGGATCTCTTCTTCCGATGCGGTTTCCCCTTCCTTGAGGACAATATAAGCTTTGATTTTTTCTCCCAAAAATTGATCGGGAAGGCCAGCAATCACCGCTTCTTTTACTTTAGGGTGCTGAAATAGGACCTCTTCCACATCCCGGGGATATACATTTTCCCCGCTGGTTTTGATCATATCTTTTTTGCGATCGACAATATAAAAGTATCCTTCTTCATCCATTCGAGCCATATCTCCGGTATGAAGCCAACCTTCTCTAAGTACTTGTTGGGTTTCCTCTTCTTTTTTCCAATACCCTTTCATGACCTGTGGTCCTTGGACTACCAATTCCCCAATTTCTCCCACAGAAAGAACATTGGTTCCCTCCTCCATATCTACTACACGCGCATTGGTATCGGGAAAAGGAAGCCCAATGGAGCCTTTTTTCCGTAGACCGGAAATGGGATTGGCATGGGTCACCGGAGAGGCTTCCGTTAAACCGAACCCTTCGACCAGTTTTCCACCGGTCAATTTTTCGAACTGGTCCTGAACTTCCTTTTGTAAAGGCCCCGCTCCACTGATACAGGCCTGTATAGAGGAAATATCATATTTTTTTACCTGGGGGTGATTGTTGATGGCCACATACATGGCCTGAACGCCTGGAAAAATGGTTGGACGATACCGATTGATGGCTTTTAAAACATCGTCGGTTTTAAATTTTGGAAGAAGAACCATTGCGGAGGCGATATAAATCGAAAGATTCATGCAAACGCTCATACCATAAACATGAAAAAAAGGAATAACGGAAAGGAAAACTTCTTTTCCCTCCTTTAGATCGGCCATCCAGTGTCGGCACTGAACCGTGTTGGCCACCAAATTGTTATGGGTCAGCATGACCCCTTTTGGAATACCGGTGGTTCCGCCGGTGTATTGGAGAAGGGCCACATTTTCGGGATCACTTTCGATGGAAGAAGGGGGGGTGGGCGACGCTTCCTTCAATAAATTTTTAAAATCATAAAGAGGGGGTGCGATATTGACCGGGTTCCATTGTCCCTCTTTTTTGGCTTTGATGGGGTATAAAAATTTCAGAAGGAAGGGAAGATAATCCCGGACATTGGTGAGAATAACCTTTTTCAGAGGGGTTTTACCTATTAAATTTTGAATTCGGGGATAAAAAATATCCAGTGCAATTAGGATTTCGGATTCCGAATCGATTAATTGATGTTCAAGCTCTCTTTCCACATAAAGAGGATTGGTTTGAACCACAATGGCGCCCGCTTTTAAGATTCCATAATACCCAATGACGCATTGGGGAAGATTGGGAAGCATGATCGAAACCCTGTCCCCGGGTTTGACCCCCACACCGATGAGGGCATTAGCAAAACGGTTCACCTGGTCTTCTAATGAGGCGTAGTTGATCTCTGTTCCGTAATAGAAAACGGCTGGATTTTGTGGAAATTGTGATGCCGAATGGGTCAAAAACGAAGGGAGAACTGTTTTTGGGTATTCCAGAGAGGGGAGGACTTTGGGTTCATAGAACTTTAACCAAGGTTTTTCCAAGGTTCTCTCCTTCATTCCCAGTGGATGTTTTAGGAACCGATAGCGGTGATGGGTTGTTGGTTTAAAATGTAGTCCAGAGTGGCTGAATTGTCAAGAACAACGGATTCTAACCCCTTGTCTGTAAAGGAGATAAAAGATTGTTGGGGTTCAGTATTTATCAATGGGCGGATTTCAGATTACGGGTTTTTTAAGGAAAAGCATGCTTGACGATTAAGGCGTTGGTGGTATTCTAAATGAGCACCTATTAAACGGGAAGTGAGAGCGCAATACCATGTATCAAATTCCGGATACCTTAGGGGATTTGAATAAAAACGCTCCCCTCGCTGAAAAATTGACCTCTACTCATACTGCATTGAAGAGACAGTATGATTTCATCGATCGGATTTCGGTTGCTCTTTATGACCCGAAAACAGACCTATTAAAAACATTTATTCACAGCAGTGGGACCGATGAACCCCTTGGGAATTACCAAGCGGTACTGCGCCAGGTGGGGTCCCTCCAGGAAATTCTGCAAACCGGACATCCCAGAGTGGTTAATGATTTGGAAGTGTTTGGCCCGGGGAAGCAGGAACACACCCTTCGCATTGCCGCCCAGGGGTATGGTGCGAGTTACACCATGCCGATGTTTCTCAATGGAATGTTTTTTGGATTTGTTTTTTTCAATTCCTACCAAAAAAATTGCTTTGGGGAAAATGTTCTCCACACCCTGAACGTTTTCGGTCATTTAATTTCCTTAATCATCCTCAGTGACTTGACCAACTTCCGAACCATGTTGGCCACCGTGAAAGCCGCAAGGGATATGGCTTTTTTTCACGATAACGAAACGGGAGCCCATCTGGATCGAATGGCCCATTATTCGAGATTAATTGCCAAAACACTGGCTCCTAAATACCGCCTGGATGATGAATTGATTGAGCATATATTTTTGTTTTCCCCCCTTCATGACATCGGAAAAATCAGGATTCCGGATCGGATTCTACAGAAGACGGATAAATTGACCCAGGAGGAATATCAGATCATGAAAGGACATGCGATAAAAGGACGCGAAATTATTGATACCATTCTGAGGGATTTTGGTTTGGAAAGCCTCCATCACATCGATGTCCTAAGAAATATCGCGGAATTCCATCATGAAGCCATCAATGGGAGAGGGTATCCCCATGGTTTGGTGGGAGAGCGAATACCGATTGAGGCCCGGATTATTGCAGTGGCAGATATGTTTGATGCTTTAACCAGTAAACGGCCTTATAAAGAGGCCTGGCCCAATGAGGTGGCCTTCAACCTGCTGAAAGAGCTTGCAGGGGTTAGGCTGGATAGGGATTGTGTGGAAGCCCTGATTCAAAACCGAAGCGACATTGAGAAAATCCAAATCCGTTTCAAAGAAGAGTTATACAGTTAATTCGTTCTCTTTTCATGGAAAGCCTGAGGGGTTGATTGTCCGGGAACCCGCTCAATCCGATCCCTTAAATGGCCTCAATAGAGAGCATCAATAATTCCCCCTTCATTCCCGGGTGAAGGTCACAGCGAAAGGTAAGGTTTCCCTCTCTTAAAGGGGTGAAGTGAATTTGAATTTCCTGTTGAGGATTAATATATACCCCCCTGATTCCTTTTCCATAACTGATCCCGCTTTCAGTTTCAACCCTGACCTCTACTTCTTCCAACAGAGGGGAGGTAAAACCATGTTGGGTTTTGTCCAGGTTTTTAATCAAAATGGTGGCCGGCAGGTCTGGTTTTAAAAGTCCTCCGTGAAATTCGAATATGAAATTTCGGATCTGGATTTCAACGAAACCGGGTTTATGTTTAGCTGGAGAAGCGGATGCGCGAGGGTAACTTGAAAGAGGGAAAAACAAACAGCCGGTAATAACCAATACACCCATCGTCCATTGAACAAACCTCATGTAAATCCTCCTTATTTTTTAATTCAAATTTTTTTAAAACCGCTTGATCAAAACACTAAGAAAGTTTGGTTGTTGTTTTAAATTTTTTTTTCAGTTTACTTTTATCCAAGGTCTTATTCAACAATTGATCTCGTAAAGAGATATCTGACCGTAATAACTTTTCCCCCAATCCGATGGCCAAATTTCGATAAATAATCAACCCTATATCCGGTCGTTGGCGGGTTAATTCTGAAAGGTCGAGATGGTTCAGCGCCCCCGCTTCAACCCGGGTTTCAGCAACAGCCGTTGCTGAATGATTTTTCGAGGAAAGTAATGACAATTCACCAAAAATTTCTCCTTTTTTTACATAACCAATGGTTGCGGTGGGGTTGCCCATTCGGATACTGACCATGCCATCCAGGAGAATATACATGTTTACCGGTTCCTCCTTTTCGGCAAAAACCCGTTCTTTTTCTCGAAAAGTGGTTACCGAGAAGGTGCTGGCCAATCGTGTCAGCTGTTCATCATTCAGACCTGAAAACAAAAGGATTTCAGAGGCAACCTGGATGATCCGAGGCGCCACGTCTTTTAGGACAAACCCCCGCATCACCAAATCTGAAATAGCCTGAACGGAGGGGGTCATTCCAGTTTTGCCCGGCCGGCAATCACATTGGAGGCGGTTCCTGCATCAAAACGCCCCACGGAAACCACAGAGGGGTAGGTGGGATCCACTTCTCTGGATACAATGGTTTGAAGGGCCATTACCATCAAAGAGCCGATAACCACGGAATCGATGCTTTCATGGGGTCTTGCGCCATGGGCTCCTTGGCCAATGATTTCAATGGTAAAGGTGTCGGAGGAAGCATTGACAGCCCCCTCCGTTACCACCACCGTACCGGTTTTATAATGTCGGTCTAAATGGCCTCCAAAGATCATTCCCACCCCATCTAAAATTCCCTCGGCAATCATGGCCAGGGCCCAGGTTCCCTTTTCTTCAGCGGGTTGGAAAACAATCTTAACAGGGGCAGGAAGTGTATCTTCTTTTTTTAAAAGAAGGGCGGCACCCAATAGCATAGCGGTATGTCCATCATGGCCGCATGCGTGCATGACACCCGGATGAGCGGAGGAGAAATCAAGCCCGGTTTCTTCCTGGATGGGCAGGGCATCCATATCGGCCATCAGGGCGATACTGGGAACCCCTGGGGGGCCTGGAAATTCGGCCACCACCCCGGTTTTGGCGATGTTTTTTTTAAATTTGATTTTGTGCTCTTGAAGAAATTGACAAATGGTCTTAGCGGTTGTGTGCTCTTCCCAGCTTAATTCGGGGTTTTGATGAATATCCCGCCGGACGGAGATTATTTTTGAAAAGACCTCTTCCTGCCTTTTGGAGTCCATGGATACTCCTCTGGGTTTAGAATTTACCGCTATCTTCCTTCGGGGGAGGGGGAGGAAAAGAGGTGGCAGTAAAACTTAGAGTCTTCAGGTGTTTTCGTCACCTGGCTGAAAATCACACACATTATACCATTTGGTCTTTTATTTCACAATACCTTTGACCCCCATTTGGGCAGGATCCATTCAAAGGCCTTCGGAAAACGGTATTGAAATTCAATAAGGGAAGGAGAATTCCGTTGGACGCTAGACCTAGAGATCATTTTAAAATGTCAGGGATTAACCAAATTTAACAGGTTTTCTTTATTTTTAAAATCCTTTTCAACCTGTTCCACCTTTTTTTGAATTTTTTGAATCGGAGAAAATGAAGAAGACCCGGAAAGGGATGTTTCCATTGTTTGAAATGGGATGATTCCTCCTTGCACTAAAAAAATGATGGCAATGGCGATGCTAATAAAAGCCATCGCCAGAAGTTTAAATCCTATCCGAATGAGGGACCCTTTGAACCCTTTCAGGGTAAAACCCAAAAACATCAATACGGTTAACAGGATGAAAGCGGCGTAAAATAGGAATGAAGATTGGAGGGGGGGTCGGGGGTTCTCTTTTTCCTTTCTCGGAACCGGGGAATCGGCAATCAGATGGAGTGGCGGGAGATTCTTCTCTTGGATAATGTCCACCTCTTTTCGAAATTCCGGGGGCACCTTGGACATATCATTGGTAAAAACCTTTTGTCCTTGATGGTCTTTATATTGGTAGATTTCCGCTTTTCCCAAAAGGGGTTTTGAATTGAAAAGGATAAACAAGGATAAAATGAAAAACGTTACCTTCATTTTTTACTCCCGACATTCTTATTGAACAAACTTTGACCAAAAGCCGTTTGCTTTTTTGTTTATTTTTCGTAACCCCATAAACGGTAAGGGTTAATTTTTGATTTTAAGGAGGTACTGCTTAAAGTTTCCTTTACCCCATATTTTTTAAAACTGCAATCCCGTAGAACGGGTTCGGTTAAAGGAATGCCCTTTGGGCTAGCTACTACCTGGACAAGGGGTTGGTGGGCTTTTTCTCCCCGGTGGGTGACCACAGCCAATTCACCATTGATTAGGCGAACCAAGGTACCGGGAGGATATATTCCAACCACTTTGATCAACTGGGTAACCATCTCCAAATCCACATGCTGGTTTCGTTCAACCAAAAAGAGTTCTCTTAACCCTGTGTTGGGCAGTAGCCCCAAACGATAACCACGATTGGAAATTTTGGCACAAAAAATATCTGCAATGCTTAGGATGCGGGCCGCATCAGCTATAGCGTGGATTTGGACATCCTCCGGATAACCGGACCCATCCAAAAATTTGTGGTGTTGGTGTACCGCATCCAACCAAATTTTATCCTTCACCCCATACCTCCGTAATTTTTCAACCCCTTTTTCGGGATGCCGGTAGATTTCTTCTTTTTGAGATGGGGTTAATGGTTCCTTTTGAAAGAATAGCGTATCTTGCAGGGATACCATTGATATATTCATGGTTAGGGAAGCCGCTAGCAGCGAAAACCTTTTTGGGAGAGGGAAACCCAACGTTTTGGAAACCAGCTCACAAATTAAAGCGGTGTTGACGGGATGATTCACTGAGTAGCGCCCAGTGTGTTCGAGAAAAAGAGTTCCCAATACGGCATTTTCATCAAGGTGACACACCCGTTGGATGGCCTTACATAATCTCAGTATACGGATGGCAAACAAAACCTCGGTATGCATTCGGTCTAATAGTCGCTCCAAATCATTTTTGATTTGGCGAATGATGTCGAAAGGGGTGGTTTGACAAGGGGGGGCAAAATCGATCAATGGGTCTTGAACATGGACGGTTTCTGGCATCAATTTTCTTCTGTTTTTATTTAAGATTTATGGCATCTTCCTGATAAAATATACTTCAGAGGTCAGGTTTTGGCAAAATCCGGGTCTTTGAACTTTTGTTTTTTGATAGTGAAAAATGGATGGGTTGACCCCAACCCCTCTTTTCAAAGACGGGTATCTGGGGAGAAAGGCTGGGTGGAGACCGGACCCGTAATTTTTTAGGGAGGATCAAAAAAGAGGACCGGAAGAGGAAGAATAGAAAGGGTCAATTCAAGAGGATTAATTGAGATTCGGGTCGGGAGGCATGGTGGCGTAGATTTCCCATTCCCCTCCCAGGCGGTGCATCATCTCCTGCCACAGAAAGGTGGGATCGGGAATAAAAATGAGATCGGAATTGGCGGGGAGTAATTTCCATGCCCCTGTTTTAATTTCCGTTTCAAGTTGGCCTTGGCCCCATCCTGCATACCCCAGGAAACATTTAATTTTCCCTTCTGGACCTAACAAACCGGGAATTTTCATCATATCCAAGTCTTTTGCTAAGAAGATGTTTTTGAGAATGGTGCTTCCCTCGGTAGGTTCATTTCCATGGCAGAGGATTAACATTGCGCTTTTTTGGACGGGACCTCCAGAGAAAACTCTCCCGACGCCTGCAAGGTTGGGTAGGCTGTTAACGGCGGTAGACACTTCCACCTCTGTAGGGCGATTGAGAACTAACCCAAGAGATCCCTCTGGACCGTGTTCACATAGCAGTACCACAGTCTGCCAAAAGTTTGGGTCCCGGAGAATTGGGGTTGCAATCAAAAATTTCCCTTTTACAATTTTTTGATCCATTGAAGTCTCTTATGTAAAGCCAGGCAACGATTAATCTTAACGATATTGTGGTGTTATGGCAAGGGGAAATTGGTTTTTTTAAAGATGGGTTTGGGAAAGGCCTCTTTTACAAGAGGCAAGGGGGAGCGTTCAACCGTTGACAGTTTAAAAAATTAGGATACCCTTTAATGGAGCCCCTCCAGTAGGGCCCACAAATGTTTCGCCATTGAATCAATTATTTCTTGCAGACACAAGATAAAATTGATAATCTGACATTTTTGGAGAGAGGAAATGAGCGAAATTCTGCCTACTCTGGTTTGGACCCTGATTTTGGCGAGTTTTAGTTGGTTTTTTATGGTTGCAAAGGTATTTTCAATTCTTAGAAAAAGGCACCAAATGGCTTATGATGCTTTGGTAAAATCCTCCTACCTTTTTATCCCCGGGTTTCGGAAAAATATGGATACCATTCGGTTTCTTAGAAAAGGGCATTACCGTTCCCTGAATGACAGTGAACTCACTCGTTTATGTAACTTTATGAAAAGCTTCCTTTATTGCTACGTGGCCTTCTTCATGACCTTTGTGGGTTTACTCTCTACCACCGTTGGGTGAATCTTCACCCAAGTTTTTTTTATGCCTTCCAATTCCTTTTTTCCTTTTTGGTTGACCCTTCCTATGGTTTGGTTTATACAAGACCTCAAGGCTTTCAATAAATTTAAAGTTTGAACGTTTTATGTGAAAAACGTTTTCTTTTTTTAGGGAAGAAATATGAAATGGAATAGGCCTTTCCTCTGTTGGGCGATCATCATTTTTTCTTTGTTTTGGTTTATTTCCTTCACCATGGAGGTAAGGGCCGTGGAAACCCTGAATCCGAAAAAGATCCAATCCATCTTGGATAAAATGGATGATGCCATTCGAAAAAGAGATGCCAATACGCATATTCAGTTCATGGCACCGGATGTTTCCATTCACGTTACCCTAAAAGATGAAAACGGAACCCAAAAGCTGAATTTTAATCGGGAAGAGTACCGCCAGCATTTGATCGACGCTTTTGGTGTGGTGGAGGATTATACCTTTTCCAGATCGACGCTCGATATTCAAATTGAAAACGGTGGTTTTAAAGGCACCGCCGTCACCCACGTCCTTGAAAAAATTACCATCCGAGGAATAAGGTTGCAAAGCACAACACGTGAAATTTCAAAATTTAAGTTGATCAATGGAAAAATTTTGCTCACTTCATTAGAGGTGGTATCCCAGTTAGAGCAGACTGAGGGTTTTTCAACCGAATATTTAATTTTGGATCAAAAGGAACACGTTTTTGTTTTTTTAACCTCTTTCAATTAACTGATCATCGGGATCATGCTTGAACTCCAAGGTGTTGCAAAAAGTTACCAATCCTCTGTTGCTTTAAAAGACACCGATTTATCTATTCTTTCCAGAAAAACCACTGTTCTCATCGGACCCAGCGGTTGTGGCAAGTCTACCATCCTTCGCATGCTGGTGGGGTTGATTCAACCTGACCAGGGACAGGTTCTTTTTGAAGGAACCGCCCTTTCCCCAGAAAATATTTTTACCTTTCGAAAGCGTTTTGGATATGTGATCCAAGAGGGAGGACTTTTCCCTCACCTGTCGGCGCGGGAAAATATCGTTCTCATGGCAAAGTATTTGGGTTGGTCCTTGGAGGAGCGGGAAGTGCGTTTGGCCAAAATGGTTACCCTTACCCGGTTTCCCGAAGAAGGACTGGACCGCTTCCCTTCCCAGTTATCGGGTGGGCAACGCCAGCGTGTGGCTTTGATGCGTGCTTTGATGCTAGACCCTGACGTGCTTTTGTTGGATGAGCCTTTGGGCGCACTGGACCCGATGATTCGGTATGGACTTCAAAATGATTTGAAGGACATTTTTCAAACATTGGAAAAAACGGTGGTCATAGTTACTCATGATATGGGTGAAGCGGCTTTTTTTGGGGATGTCATTGTTTTGTTACGTGAGGGGAACATTATCCAGCAAGGAAGCATTCGAGACCTGATGGAGATCCCTTGCGACCCTTTTGTGAAACAGTTTATTCGAGCTCAGCGTTTTCCCCTCGAAACCAAAATGGGTAACTCATCATGAGTGGGAATGGCCGATTGGGTTTTTTTCTTTTTTTATTTCTTTCTACGGGATATCTGTTTCCATCGCTTGGAGCTTCGGAACAGGTGCTAACCATCGGTTCAAAAAAATTTACAGAATCGGTCATCCTTGGGGAAATGATGGGTCTTCTTTTCGAACAAAAAGGTCAAGAGGTGGTTCATCGGCGGGAGTTGGGAGGAACCCGGGTTTTATGGAATGCTTTGCTATCCGGAGAAATTGACATCTATCCGGATTATACAGGGACCCTCCGGTATGAAATCCTGGCGGGGACTCCTCTGCAAAATGAGGAAGACCTTCTCCAGGCTTTAAAGAAAAAAGGCATTCTCATGAGCCAACCCTTGGGTTTTAATAATACCTACGCCATCGGAATGCGGGAGGAGGTAGCGGATGGGTTAGGGGTCCGCCGGATTTCAGACCTGGTTCATCACCCAGAGCTGGTGTTTGGATTTACCAATGAATTTATGGACCGAAACGATGGATGGCCCGGTCTTAAGGAAGTCTACCATCTACCTCAAACCAACGTGAACGGTTTGGACCACGACCTGGCCTACCGGGGACTGGACATGGGTTCGATTCAAGTCATGGACCTTTATTCCACCGATGCGGAAATTGCCTACTATGGGCTCCGGGTACTTGAGGATGATCATGGCTATTTTCCCGATTATCATGCTGTTTTACTGTATCGCTCAGATTTGTTCCAGCGTTTTCCTGAAGCGGTGAAGGTTTTGAAATGGCTGGAGGGAAGAATCATCGATTCGGACATGGTTGTCTTAAATGCTGCCTCCAAAATTAATCGGATTTCAGAAACTCGGGTAGCAGCGGATTTTCTTGAAAACCACCTTGGGGTCAAAACCCATTTCCAAGAAGAGACCCCTGTGCAACAATTATGGCGCTATACCCAAGAACACCTTTTTTTAGTTGGGGTCTCTCTTTCAGGTGCCATTCTCCTGTCGGTCCCCCTGGGGGTTTTTGCGGACCGGCGCCCACGGATTGGACAAATGATTTTGGGGACCGCGGGGATGTTCCAAACAGTTCCTTCCTTAGCCCTTTTGGTTTTTATGATTCCTTTTTTTGGAATTGGTGGCCCCCCTGCCGTAATGGCCCTTTTTCTATATAGTCTTTTACCCATTATTCGAAACACCTATACCGGTCTCAAGGAAATTCCTCTTTCTATTCGAGAGTCCGCTGTTGCCTTGGGTTTACCTTCTGGGTGGCGGTTATTTCGTATTGAATTGCCGATGGCTTCACGAACCATTTTAGCCGGAATAAAAATATCTGCCGTCATTAATATCGGGACCGCAACATTAGGGGCACTGATTGGGGCAGGGGGTTACGGCCAGCCTATTTTAACCGGTATTCGTCTTGATGACGTGGGTCTGATTTTACAAGGGGCGGTTCCCGCCGCCCTTTTAGCTTTATTTGCACAAGGAATATTTGAGATCGGGGAACGTTTTCTTGTTCCGAAAGGATTGCGTTTATAAGTTTTTCATTTTTTAGGAAAACCTTCCTTGAATAGGAGAAAAGCTTTCCATGAACGCCACTTTTTTAAAGATAAAGACAAACGATTCCCACCAGGTGGTTGATATCACCCGGAAAGTGAATCAGGTCCTTCAACAGGGAAATATTCAAAACGGGTCCTGTCATCTTTTTATTCAGCATACCACTGCTGCGCTGACCGTTGGTGAGGTGGGAGAAGGGACCGAAGACGATCTATTGGATGTTTTAAACGCAATGATACCCAAAATCCTCTTCCGCCATGCCCATGACCCAACTCACGCTCCCTCCCATATGATTGCCTCTATTCTGGGACCCAGCCTTACAGTTCCCATTGCCGGTGGGAACCTTTGCCTTGGAACCTGGCAGAGTATTTTGTTGGTGGAATTGGATGGCCCAAGGGAAAGAAAAATTTCAATAAAATTATTCAGGGAAGAGGGTGTTTAAAAATTATGGGTCTTCGTGAAATCGAGTTGGTAAAAATTGTTAAAAAGTGTTTAAGGTCCATACAGGGCAAGGGTCAAGTCAAAGTCATTCTGTGGTTGAAGCCTTTGAAGTATTAGAGGTTCCTGCAAAATCCAGTTCGTCATTCCCGAATGGTTTTATCGGAAATCCAGGATTCAAAAAATCAACATCTTCTGGATTCCCGCTCCCCGATAAAGTCATTCGAGGACAGGCTTCGCGGGAATGACGGGAAGGGCCTGGATTTTCGCTTTCCCCTGCCTGCAAGTGCCCGCCGGACAGACGGGTAATGACGAAATTTACCCACTCACTTCCACGATGAGCCAAAATTCCAAACCTTTCAAAACAACTATTGTGGTGGGTATAAACCAGGAAACTCCCAATGTGAATTTCTTCCTGAACTTCGCGCGTCGAGAAACATTAGGAACTATACAGCTTTCAAATCGTAATTTTGACTTCAGATTAACTTTGTAAAAGAATTATACTACTGTAATATAATATTCTGATAGCCCTTTTTCATGGAAAATGGCATGCTCCAGAACACATTCCAGGGGAGTGGGCTTTTGTTTGGACTTCTTAACACGATAATGGTCTAATGGTATCTACCTAAGGCAACGGTCAATATCAGCAAAGACACATCAGGGAGGATAATCGTTGCCTTCCCATATGACCCGTCAAGTGTTGCAAAGGTTAAAACGATAGAGGGGCATAGGTGGTACCCTGAGAAGAAACACTGGAGTTTCCCCAATTCTGATGGGACGTTAGAGAAGATTCTAAAGGTCCTTGATGGAGAAGAAGTTCGCGTAGAACCTGCCCTGCAAGTAAAACCTCTCTCTCCTGGAGAGGGGTCGAGGGAGAGGAGAGGGGTCAGAGAGGGGTCAAATCTCGTCTTGATTCAAGGAGAGGGGGAGAGGGGTCAAATCTCGTCTTGATTCATGTTAGGAGAGGGGTCAAATCTCGTCTTGATTCATGTTTGAAACTATGGTAGGCTCCCTTCATGTCCCGTCCACTTCGAATCGAATATCCCGATGCCTATTACCATGTCATGAACCGGGGTCTGGCCTATCAGAAAATTTTCACTGATCGGGTAGACCGAGAATTGTTTTTAAACCTGCTGGGTGAATGCCATCAGATGTGGGGCATTGAAGTGTTTGCCTATTGTTTGATGGGAAATTACTACCACGTTCTTCTTCAAACCCCTCAAGCCAATCTATCGCGAATCATGCGTCACTTGGATGGGTTGTATACCCAACGTTATAATAGGAGACATCATCGGGATGGTCCGCTGTTCAGGGGTAGGTACAAGGCCATTGTCGTGGATGAGGAGTCGTATTTATTAAGTGTGGTACGGTATATCCACCGAGATCCTGTTGAAGCAGGGTTGGTTCGAGGTTTAGATCGATATCCATGGAGCAGTTATCGGATGTATATGAAAAAAGAGAAAAGGCCCCAATGGTTGGATGTGAAGCAGGTATTGGGGCGGTTTCCTAAAAAGGGGCGGTTAGAGGCATTTCAGGAGTATATGGGGTCTGAGGTAGAAGACAGATTAAGGAGGTTTTATTCCAGTCGGAAATGGGTGCCCGTATTAGGGGGAGAGAGTTTTGTAGAGAAGATACGAAAGCAAATAAAAAGAGCGGGGAAGAAGGTTCAAGAG
>DASWJH010000001.1 GCA_036397255.1 Nitrospiria bacterium | reverse complement strand
CGGCTCCCCGATAAAGTCATTCGAGGACAGGTTTCGCGGGAATGACGGGAAGGGCCTGGATTTCCGCTTTCCCCTGCCTGCAAGTGCCCGCCGGACAGGCGGGTAATGACAAAATTTACCCACTCACTTCCACGATGAGCCAATATTTTTAATTTTCACTTAAAAAAGTTCGGAAAGATCTAACTGAATAGTAAGTTGTGGAACAGGAAGACCTAGAAACGCAGTCATTAACCTACCTATCCAAGGCTAAAGGAAGATTGGGGAAATTAGGGGGGAAACATATAAAAAAACTGGAAAGCTCCAAAACTGAAAAAGCAATATTTTTGATATTTTAAAAAAAAGGTGGGAATTTCTGAATTTCAAAAAAAGATCCCCGCAGCAAGACTGCCGGGTATTTAGAGAAAAACCTAAATCCTTAAATCCCCCTTCCCCTTTTGGAAAAGGGGGAACCTAAGCGGTCACCCCGTAGCAAACAACGGAGAATAGGAAGTTAAACTTTAGGGTAAACCACCTTTGAATCAAAAAACCTCAAATAAACCTTTCGAGTTTTAAAAAATCTATGGTTTAACCCTATAATTAGGACAGGCCTTAATTGACATCAAACAATCCCACCAAACCTACTCCTGTTCCTCCTCCCACGCCACTCACTATGGCGGTATAGGCTCCTGGTGGAAGGGTTATGTATATAGCTGAATCCAACGCACATCCTGTAATCGCTGCACTACACGGGTCTAAACCTGTGGCGTTGATATCTTGGTCATCGCCACACGATACCGCTGGAGCCGAACATAATGGGTCCGTCGTCTGCCAATTATTATTCTGTGCAATCACAGTTGATCCAGAGAACACCTGCATGGTGGGGTTGGCCATGGCTCCGGTTACCCCAAAATCTACCAAACTAGGGCCTTGGGCCCGTATTAGAACTGTTTTAGACGATGTCCCCTCAATGATAAAGCCCGCAATCTGAACATTTGCCCCAGTTCCAACAAATCCTCTTGTGGAAATATTAATCAGTTGAGCCAATGTATTTCCAGTATCTACATCAAAAACGCCCACCAAACCTACTCCTGTTCCTCCTCCTACACCACTCACTATGGCAGTATAGGCCCCTGGGGGAAGGGTAATGTATATCGCGGAGTCCAAATTACATCCCGTTGTCGCCGCCGTGCAGGGATCCAATCCCGTTGCGATGATTTCCGCGGATCCGCCACAAGATACCGCGGGCGAAGCACACAAAGGATCTGTCGTCTGCCAATCATTATTTTGGGCAATACTCGTTGAACCTGAAAATAATTGCATGGTGGGGTTGGCCATGGCTCCGGTTACCCCAAAATCTACCAAACTAGGGCCTTGGGCCCGTATTAGAACCGTTTTAGAAGAGGTCCCCTCAATGATAAAACCTCCGATCATTACATTTGCACCTGTTAGAACGAGGCCACGGGTAGAAATGTTTGATAACAATCCCGGATCTAAACTTACGGTTGTGGTTTCTGTTGCGCTATTGTCGCTTATATTTGGGTCGGCTTCATTTCCCATCACATTTGCGGAATTGCTTAAGGTGCCCTCTAGGGAAGGGGTAACAAAAATGTTTACGGTTGCACTTGCCCCGTCCGAAAGGGTCCCCAAATTACAGGTGACAGTACCACTATTTTCCGAACAAATCCCTTGTGACGGTACCGCCGATCCAAAACTCACCCCCCCCGGAAGGGAATCCGTTACAGTTACTCCATTTGCTAACGAAGGTCCATTATTTATCACATTTATGTTGTAGGTTAATGTAGCCCCCACAGAAACAGGATCGGGTGTGTCGATTTTGGTTAATGATAGGTCAGATGAGGCCGCTTTAACATTGGTTATTTCAGAGTCGGAATTATTTGTCCCGTTGGGATCGTTCTCATTCGCGGTTACGGACGCGGAATTGGAAATTGATCCCTCCAATGTCGGTTGAACTAAAATCGTTATGGCTGCACCTGAACCATTGGAAAGAGTTCCCAATGAACAGGTAACGGTTCCACCCGACTCAAAGCAGCTTCCTTGGGTGGGGGTGGCGGATAAAAAAGTAACGCTGGAATCCAAGGTATCTGTAACGGTTATTCCGTTTGCGATGGAAGGCCCATTATTGGTTGCAGTTAATGTATAAACAAGGTTTTGTCCCACCAACACCGGATCAGGGGAGTCCGTTTTAATAATTGAAAGATCGGAAGAGGCTGGATTAACCGTGGTTATTTCTGAAACAGAATTATTTCCTGAATTGGGGTCCCCTTCATTTCCAGAAACAGTTGCGGTATTCGTTATGCTTCCATCCGTTGTGGGAATCCCCACAATCGTTACCGTTGCGCTTAACCCGTTAGCCAAATTGCCCAAGGGGCAGGTTACAACCCCCCCTGTTTCCGAGCAGCTTCCTTGGCTCGGAGTAGCGGAAATAAATGTTAACCCTGGGGTGAGGGTGTCCGTTAGAATAACATTTGTCCCATTATCCGGGCCATTGTTAGTAACCGTTACCGTATAGGTTAATTGGGTTCCAGCTAAAACCGGGTCCGGTGAGTCGGTTTTGATAACCGATAAGTCAGCAGAAAGTCCATTGATAATGACATTCGCTCCTGAATTGATCACCCCTGCAGAAGAACCCAGTGAAGTATAGATGGTTACATCATCCGGGGGATTGGTGGAGGCTTCATTCACTCCATTGAAAAACTCCTCTGGGCCAGGGATGGTTGCTGGGGGATCAAGCTCACCCACGCTACTTCCAGCGGTAAACTGGGGGTTCACATTTGAGATTTCTAAGGAATAATTTCCTCCCGCAGTCAAACCCGGAATTTCATAGAAACCCACCGAAGCAGGGGCAGAAAAGAGATCCCCTGACACATTGGAGACCGCATCGTTATACGGATCGACCACATTTCTGGCAATGACATCTGCACCCTGAAAAGGGGTTACCCCATTTGGTAAATATATGGTTCCGGTGATCGTACCCGTACTGGCCCCAAACCCTCCAGAAGGATACATTCTAGAAACAGTGGCAACGTCATCGATTCTCGGGGTTGAGGCGGCTCCGGAAAAAATTAATGGAAACATAATTTCAACCGATGATAGGGGTGGGGGACCAAAGCCGGTTGCGAATTCATCAAACCCAACATCGGAGTCTCCCAAAAAATAATGTCCATTCACTTGGGAATGATCCAAATTCAACCAATGACCAAATTCGTGAACCAACGTTCCCTTAAAATCATCTTCAGTCAATTCCCCATTGGTTGGATTGCCATCAAACCACTTCCCATTGATGACGGCAATCCCTTCTGTGATTTCCCCTGTGGCGTCAATTCCGCAATCCGGACCCGCAAACGCAATGACCCCTGAGGGCAGCCCCAAGGCCGAAAAAAGAGAACCATTCGCGTCAAAAATAACTGGGCTAATATTATCGGCACAATTGCCATCCAACGCATTAAACTCCGCAACGGTATTGACATCCCCATCTCCGGGGATGCCCCCAGCATTCGAGAAGGTCAGAGAAGAAGTTGAAATATCCGGCCCCCAGCGGTCGAATGCTTCAAGTGTATTGGCCACAGCGGTCGTATTATTCCATAAGCCAAGGTTTCCCCCATCGGGATGGAAAGGAAGGGGGTTTGAAGTATCCCACAAATAAGGGTTACCGTTGCTTCGAGGAAGAAATGGATTTCCTGCAAGGGAATAAGGAACCAAAGAGAAAAAGAAAAAAACCAGGATTAAAAAACTCTGACTTACTTTGTTTCTTTTTTGATAAAAAAGAAACAAAGTTTTTTTCATATTTTTAATTCCCATTCGCCAGCTTTCGAATCAAAGAAACAAAAGGTTCATAGGGAAAAGGAACTGGGGTTTTTTGACCTTCAACTTTAGCCCCTTTTTCCCCTTTTGGAAAAATGGCCATCTCTGCAGCTGATAATTTTTTGGAGGCGGATAAAGATTCTATTGAAATCCCCTCAAAAATTAGTTGATTACTAAGCCGATTTGAAAAACCTTTTTTCCCCTGATCCATTTTTACATCAAACACAGCTTGCTCCATTGCAATAGGACTGGTAAACCCATAAATGCTATCCGCCCCAAGGAATAAAAGCACCTCCTTTCCTTCCTGATACTCCGGTAAAGGCAGAGGGTTAAAGGTAAGGGCGCTTTCAGCTTGGACTTGATTTCCATTGGAATTTTTTGGGTTTGGCGAACCCCCAAACCGAACCTGGCGAATGGTTAATGTTTGTCCCAAGTTTCCTTTAATGGCATCGGTCACCTGAAAGGTATACTCGGTATAATGAATTGGTTGTCCTTTTTTACCAACTTCCATTTCCCCTTCGCTCCGGGATTCACAAACCCCAATCATGATTCTATCTGCCTTGGCTACCATTTCCTCCAGATTCATTGGAACCATTCTATAACCAAAACCTTTTGTGCCCATCCCTAAAACGAAAAGAAAAACCAACCCTGCGGTTAAACTAAAAAAGTGGCCTTTTCTTTTTTGCATATCAAATTCCTCCAAAAAAAGTATCCCATAATTACCAATAAAATTAAAACCTATATCTCTCCTAGAGGTTCGTGATGAAATTTCAGGAAATCTCTATTTTTTTGAAAAAAATATCATGCTCAGATTTTTTAATTAAAAAATTCTTTCTGGATAAAAAATTGGAGATTTTTGAGAAGCTTCAGGCTGGTCGAATTCCATTTAGCTCACTTAAGGTTTAAAAAAATACCTCAAAAAAAAGTGGTTTTTGGAATGCGTAATCTAGAACACCCAATCCCACCCCTCCCAAAGGAAAGAGTGGGACAAATCTTTTTAATGTTTATTTCTCTTAAGAAATCATTAAGGTCCGAGCTCAAAAATACCCACCAGGCCAACACCGGTTGCTCCCCCAACCCCACTGACAATGGCTGTATATGGCCCTGGAGGCAGCGTTATGTGAATGGCAGAATCCAGCGTACATCCTGTTGTTGCCGCCGTGCACGGATCTAATCCCGTCGCGATGATATCCTGGTCATCCCCGCAGGCCGTCGCCGGAGACCCGCACAACGGATCCGTCGTCTGCCAATCATTGTTCCGCGCAATCACCGTCGACCCCGAATACAACTGCATCGTCGGATTGGGCAAAACCCCACTCACTCCAAAATCCACCAAACTCGGTCCCTGCGCCCGAACCAAAACCGATTTATTCCCGGTCCCGGCCCCGATGATGAACCCGCCGATCATCACACTGTCCCCGGTCAATACCAATCCGCGCGTCGATATATTCACCAACTTGGGCAGTGTCCCCGTATCCGGATCGAATACCCCCAACAGACCCACGCCCGTTCCTCCACCCACACCACGCATGATGGCCGTATAAGGCCCCGGCGGCAACGTAATCAAAACCGCTGAATCGAATGTACACCCCGTCGTCGCCGCCGTGCACGGATCCAGCCCCGTCGCTTGGATTGCCGCCGCATCCCCGCACCCTGTCGCCGGCGAATCACACTGCGTCACCGGGTCCTGCCAATCATCGTTCTGGGCGATCAACGTCGAATCCGAATAAAGCTCCAACGTCGGATTCGCCATCACCCCCGATACCCCAAAATCCACTAGACTCGGCCCCTGCGCTCGGACCAATATGGTCTTCGGTACTCCTCCACCCAGAATAAACCCGCCGATCATCACATTGTCTCCCGTCCGGACCTCCGCCCGGGTGGATATGTTAATCAACCGGCTCACATCCCCCACATTGGTGTTTTCAGTAGCGCTGTTATTACTAAGATCAGAGTCGCTCTCATTGCCAGCCACGTCAGCGGTATTTCCCACAATCCCGGCGACAGTGGTAGACACAACAATCGTAATGGTCGCATTGGCGCCATTGGCAAGGGCTCCCAAGCTACAAGTTACAACACCTCCTCCTTCGACGCAACTTCCTTGGCTCGGGGTTGCAGAAACATAATTTACATTGGGATCTAACGTGTCAGTCACCGTTACTCCGGTCGCACCACCTGGTCCATTATTGGTCACAGTCACCGTATAGGTTATATCCAACCCCACATCCACCGGATCATATGGATTGTCCGTCTTCGTAATCGACAAATCCACCGACTGCGAAACCACCGTCGTCTGGACCACCGGCGTCGTATTATTCGACTCATCCGGATCGGTCTCATTTCCACTGACGCTTGCCGCGTTGCCGATTGTACCGGTCATAGTGGTCGTCACCACAATCGAGATCGTCGCATTGGCCCCGTTGGCGATGCTTCCTAAATTACACGTCACTGTCCCCCCGGCCTCCGAGCACGTTCCCTGGCTCGGCGTCGCCGACACATACGTCACGCTCGGATCCAGCGTATCCGTCACGACCACGCCGGTGGCGTTATCCGGCCCGTTGTTCGTCACCGTCACACTGTACGTCACGTTCCCTCCCACCACCACAGGATCGGAACTGTCCGTCTTCGTGATCGAAAGATCCGACGACACTGAAGTGAAAGTTGCCGTACAACTTATAGTCCCATTCATCGTCACTTGACCGTCTGAGCAATCCGGATCTCCTGTCCATCCCGCAAACACAGATCCCCCATCAGGGGTTGGGGTCAAGGTAACAATTGTACCGGTATTGTAAAATTCCGAGCAATCCCCAGGGCAGTTGATTCCCGAGGGAGCGGAATTGACGGTCCCTGTTCCCGACCCCGCAAGCGTTACGGTGAGGCCGTATTTTGCATTGTTGACGAATGCCTCGCTGCTGCCGTTCGTAGATGCAAAATTGATGACATGCTCTGCAATTCGCAATGCACCGCTTCCCAGATCATCGAGGATATCCGCAAAAGTTTTTCCACCGGCAATAGTGAATTCGACACCAAGGGATTCCCCTGGATCTACAGCATCTACATCTCCATCAACCTTCTCTGCACTGAATTCACTAACGAAGGGGGGAATGAGGTTTGCCCCTCGGGGCGGATCTTTGGGTCCAAATTCCTCTTCAAAATCTACTATTCCGGAACCTGCTTCAATAAAAGTCATCGGACCCTGGAGGTCACCATTCATATCATCAAAGTAAACAGTGGCAATTTTCATAGGAATACCGCCGACATTGGTAAACGTAAATCGGACCGTCCCTGGGGTGGGCTCGGTAATATCAAAAGAAGTCTGGGCTTCCCCATCGTCACAGTTTTGCTGAAGTAAAGGAGGGGGTATGCAAGTAAAATCAAAATCTCCTGCCTTTGCGGTTTCCGCCGATAAAAGGAAAAATCCCAGCGCAAAAGCCATAAGGCCCGGGATAATAAAAAGGTTTTTCTTTCCATTGATCTTCATTAGCTCCCCCCCAAAAAAATTAAACTTATATAGATTGATCCTTAAAAATAAAAAAGCCGGGCAACCCAAATGACAATGAATCATTGTCACCTCGGTGGCCCGGCTAGCTTTAAGGTTTCACACTGGTGATGGAAAACGGTTACCTATTAACCAATGCAAAAAGCTCCGTAGCTTTGCGCCCTACCGTTACCGGTAGTTTGCCATGATAGAAGGTGTCTTTTCTATTTTGAAAACCAATTAATCTAAAACCCTTACCTCCATAACTTTTTGAAATAACTATAAAAACAGCATTGAACCCATTTAAATCCTTAATTTTTATCCCGTTTGACGGAATCTCAATCCTCGGTTATATTTTCAACAACTACAAAATCCCTGACTAAAAAAACCGCTCCTCTCTTAGTCCGGGTAATGTAGGGATCGGGCTAGTTAGTATTGGAACGTGGGGTCCATGCTAACTAGCCTTTTTTAATACATTTATTACTAAAGCTTAAATATTTTTTCAAAATTTAAATAAAACTATACGAACATACTTTAAAGCAACAATAATGCCATCTAACCTGCTAGTTTTCCACCAAAAAACTGAAATTTGAACTAAACTCATGAAATAATGTCACAAGATTCTATTTAAAAAACAGTTTTAAATTTTCAAAACCTTTTAAATTAAAAGAAATTATTCAACATGGAGAAAAAGAAAATATAATAATAGGAAAAAACCTTTCCAAAAAATGAAAAATTTTACTTAGCAGGAAAGATTTTTTAAATAAACGGGGGCTTCATTTTTAAAAGAGATTGGTTAAAAGTTTTTCAAGAATTTTCAATTTCCTCCTGGCCTCGCCTTTCCTAAAAGAGGATTTATTGTTGGGTCTACCTTAGCAAAGAATGATGAGATAGAATTTGAAATATTAAATCTCCCCTGACCCCTCTTTGCCAAAGAGGGGAAAGTTGGGGTGGGGTTTTTCTCAAAAGAGAGGAAAGTTTAGGAGGGGGTTCTTTCTCCAAAGAGGGGGCGTTTTGGGAGGCTTTTATTAAGGGAGGGACGGTGGCGCTGTCCCCTTTAAGAAACGGGGGGCCCCTCTATTTCTCTCCCCCTTTAGAAAAGGGGGATAAAGGGGGATTTGAGTTTGTAAAATCTCCCCTAGCCCCTCTTTTCCAAAGAGGGGAAAGTTTAGGGAATCCTCTTTTCAAAACTGGGGAAGTTGAATAGGTTTTTTTAAAGAGGGAATTTTCGAAATTTCCTGTCTAGAAGAGGGGCCTCTCTATTTCTCTCCCCCTTTAGAAAAGGGGGATGAAGGGGGATTTGAGATTGTAAAATCTCCCCTGGCCCCTCTTTGCCAAAGAGGGGAAGTTGGGGGGGATCTTTTTCAAAGAAGGGAAGTTTGGTGGGGTTCTTTTTCTAAAGAAGGGAAACTATGATAGGAACTTTTCCCTTAGAAAAAAGCGACCCTCCATTTCTCTCCCCCTTTAGAAAAGAGGGAGAAAGGGGGATTTGAGTTTGTAAAATCTCCCCTAACCCCTCTTTTCCAAAGAGGGGAAAGTTTAGGGAGGCCTTTTTTCAGAGATTGGAGGTAGGATAGGATTTCATTCAGCGATCCCGCACTCACCAGAACAATAGAAACCGTGATTTCCTTCGTGTATACTAACAGATATATTTAATCTCTTGAGAATTGTAAGGAATTTATGGCTCTCCTTCTCTGCGGCCATCAACGGTCAGGAACAACATTACTTCAGAAAGTCTGCAATAGCCATCCTGATATTACAATCACGATGGAGTTTGGAAATTTTTTAAACTTAGAACTTTCCTACAGGGCCTATTGCGTTTTTTTCCTAAAAAGATGGTGGAATATTAAAAATGAGTGGGGAATAAATCCAAACTATGGTTTCATGAAGTCCGGAATGCTAGCGAATTTTATCTTTATCTCCCGGTATCTCCTCCATCTTTTTCCTTCTCATTCAAAGCCATTAGGGTTGCAATCTCACATAACGGCATTAAAATCCATATTTTCTTCAACCCTTGTGGGGGATAAATGGCCCGATTATATCTTTCTCCTGGATCAATTGGTTGATTCAAAACTTTTAAACTGCTTGGTCATTTATCGTGACTGCAGGGATGTAACAAGTTCCACCCTTAATATGGCCAGGACGCGATGGCGAAACCAACCCTGGGTGAATACCCTAGATACCCCAGAAAAAGTGGCAAGACGTTGGGTCTCGGCGATTGAAATAATGGAAAAAAATAAAGATAAAATCTATACCATGCGCTATGAAAACCTGGTGGAAAACCCTAAAAAAGAATTACAGGAACTTGGAAATTGGTTAAAGGTAGATCCTAGTGGGTTTAAGTTAAGTTTAATTAAACATCATTGCCTCGGAAAATATAAAAAAGGCCTTACCCACGAGGAACTCAAAATGGTAATGGAAATTGCGGGACCGACCATGGAAAAGCTGGGTTATTTATAAAGGAGAAGTTAAAAGGGAAAGGTTATAGAAAAAGTGGTTGTTTAACTTTTTCCCTGATTTTTCTGGAACCAATCAATGGTCTGGGAAAGCCCTTTTTCCAGGGAGATTTTGGGCGCCCATCCGAGCTGATCACCGATTTTTTGAATATCCGGGTTTCTCTGCTTTGGATCATCTTGTGGCAGGGGATGGTAGGAAATTTCCGATTTAGACCGGGTTAAACCCTTAATAACGATCGCCAACTCTCCGATGGTCACCTCATGGGGGTTCCCCAGATTAAACACCTCTCCCGAAGTCGTTTTTGAAAACATCACATGGGTAATGCCTTCAATCAGATCATCCACATAACATAGGCTTCTGGTTTGCTTTCCATCTCCGTAAACGGTTAATGGAAGATTCCGGATCGCCTGGCAAATAAAATTAGAGACCACTCGCCCATCATCCTTTTTCATCCTCGGACCGTAGGTATTAAAGATCCGGACAATGGCCACATCACAACCGAATTCCTGGTGATATATAGTAGTCAGGGTCTCCGCCAAACGCTTGCTTTCATCATAACAGCTTCTGGGACCTACCGTGTTGACATTCCCCCAGTAACTCTCTTTTTGGGGGTGAACCAGGGGATCCCCGTAGACTTCCGAGGTGGAGGCCAGTAAAAATTTGGTGGGCCCACCCAATGTGACGTCTAACAAATTTTTGGTTCCGGTTGAATTGACCAGGGCGGTTTCCAAAGGATACCACTGATAATGCACCGGGCTGGCGGGACTGGCAAAATGAAAAATATAATGCACCTCTTCTTTGAGTTCAATGGACTGAATCACATCATGGTGAAGAAATTTAAAATGGGGGTTGGAAAAAAGGGGCTGAATATTCTCCTTACGGCCCGTAATAAAATTGTCCATGCACAATACATGGTACCCTTTCCCAAGGAGCTTCTCACAAAGATGGCTCCCGATAAAACCGGCCCCTCCGGTTACCAAACAGGTTTCCATTAGCTAGCACTTTCCTTTTTTTTAAAAAAAATTTCTCTTAACTCACGGGTCAAAAACAAAAAACCAAAATAGAAGGTCATTTCTGAATTCTAAAAGAACCAGAGATATTATAACATGGTAAAAATGAATCGCAAGCCCTTAGACCAGGAGAGTGTATGAACCATCTTGTTTTGTAATTATTAAATCTCCCCTGACCCCTCTTTGGAAAAGAGGGGGATTTGGGTGGGTTCTTTTCCAAAGAGGGGAAGTTGGGTGGGGTCTTTTTTAAAGAGGGGAATGTTGGGGGGAGCCCTCTTTCCAAAGAAAGGTAACAATTGAGGGTTCTTTTCAAAGAAGAAAATTTTGGTGAGGTTCTTTTTCTAAAGAAGGGAAACTATGATAGGAACTTTTCCCTTAGAAAAAGGGGACCTTCCATTTCTCTCCCCCTTTTGAAAAGGGGGATGAAGGGGGATTTGAGATTGTAGAATCTCCCCTGACCCCTCTTTTCCAAAGAGGGGGAAGTTGGGTGGGTTCTTTTCCAAAGAGGGGAAGTTGGGTGGGGTCTTTTTTAAAGAGGGGGAAGTTGGGGGAATTTTTCATTTCCCAAGTGGGGAAAATTTGGGAAGGGATGGCCTATGAACCAAGCGATGGTGGACAATTCCTAAATCCTTATTGAAGGGACCGATGATTTCTTGCGACCCTTAAAAATTTTAGGTATACTTTCACAGCATCCTATGGTTTCTCTTTTCTCAAACGTCCCCTTTGCAGGACACTCCCCAGAAGGATTTTGAGTGGGCCAATCGCCCTGGGTGAAATCCAAATTTTGGCTACCGCCTCTCCTCCTTTCCATTCTGGTCAACGTAAACGTCCTCACCAATCAATTTGTGTGGGATGATGTCATCCTGATCGAACAGCAATTTCCCGGGTTCCAAACCCTCCGTGATGTTCTCTTTCCCGATTTAACGATTTTCCAAATCAGCAAAAATTATTATCGCCCCCTCATCACCCTTTCATTTCTTTGGGATCAAACCCTTTGGAATCAGGAACCTTTCGGATACCACCTCACTGTTTTTCTTTTTCATATTGGAAATACCCTTCTGGTCTTTTTCCTCTCCCGACAGCTTCTTCCTGACCATCCCATGAAAAACTGGATTGCCCTGCTTTCCTCGTCTCTTTTTGCGGTGCATCCGATTCACACCGAAAGTGTGGCATGGATGTCGGGCCGCACAGATTCTATCTCCGCTTTTTTTATGTTCTTTTCGATGTTTTGTTATTCAAAATACAACGAAAAAAATTCTTTTGGATTCCTTGTTTTCTCAACAATCTTTTTATTCCTAGCCCTTTGCGGAAAAGAAGTAGCCATTGCCCTCCTCCTGCTTTTCCCTTTTTTTGACTTTATCCAGAGAAGGGACGTCCAAAAAACAGGCCATTCTCCTCAATCCCCCAACCTGTTTACCTATCTTCTTCCAGGGGTTGCTCTCCTTTCCTATTATGCATTGAGGCACGCAGCACTGGGAAGTAGCATTGGAGAAATGCAGTGGAAAATACCAACAGAAAAAAATGTGTTTCTGGATATCATTCTGATTGCAGGGTTTTACCTTAAAAAACTCCTGTGGCCTTTTAACCTTCAGGCTTTTATTCCTGAAATTCCCAATGACCTATCTCATTGGATCATCTCAATCGTGCTGCTGGTCTGTTTTTCGATCCTTTTCGGGTGGGCCTATTGGAAAAAACATTTTTTGATCACCTTTTCCCTAACGTGGGTTTTTCTTTCCTTGAGCCCATCCCTTTTGGTGGCATTCTCCTCAGTTTCCAAAACCCCTTTGGCGGAGCGGTATCTTTACATTCCCTCTTTCGGAATTTGCCTTCTAACCGGATTCCTATTGGTGCAATTATTCCAATCCTCCGTTTTTAAACAAACATTTTCTCGAATCAATCAAATCCTTTTCATGACCCTGATGATAGGTTTGATTCTGATTCCATGGTCTTGGACCACCTACCTACGGAATCAGGTTTGGAGCGACAATATTGCCTTTTGGACCGATCTGACTCAAAAAATTCCTGAATACGGACTTCCCCACAACAACCTGGCCCATGCTTTCATTGGCGAAGGACGTTTCCAGGAAGCGGAGAGGGAACTCAATCTCGCCCTTCAATCCATATATGAGGATTTTGGAAAATCTTTGGCCAGTTCCTCCTTGGGAAACCTCTATCGTGTAAAAGGGGAGGAAGGGAAAGCAGAAGCACTTCTTCTCCAGGCTTTGCGTTTCAACCCCTCCAACCACGAGGCATTATTTTATTTAGGGAACATTTATTTCGATCGGGCTGAGAGAGCGGCCCATCAAACCCAACAAAAGCAAGATGACCTGGAAAAAGCCGCCGAATATATAGGAAAATCCATTGCGATCCATCCACTTTTCCCAGAAGGACATTATGATTTAGCCTTGGTCCTTCGACAACTTGGAAAACAAAAAGAAGCCCGTTTCCATCTTGAAAAAGTGATTTCCCTTAGCCCGGATCCCACATCCATCCGTGTAAAAAACGCAAAAATGCTCCTGAACTCCCCCTTGGGGGAAATTCCGAGTCCTTAAATGGTTGGTCTTGTTTGTTTGGTTTTTCGGGTGGGTCGGTTTTTTTTTGTGGTTTGGGTTACGTTGGGGGGTCTGGTTTTTCTTGTTTTAATTCAATCTTCTTGATTCGAAACAACCCATCTTCAATCAGTTTCCGGTTTGAGGCAATTAAATCAGATAACAGCCCCAACACCACCACCTGAAAACCGATAATTAAAAGCGCCGCCCCTAGAATTAAGGACTGAATATGTCCTGAGCCCTGTCCCATCCAATTAAAATAAAGATACCGAAGTCCAATTAAAACACCCACACCAAATATTCCTCCCCCCAGAAGAGAAAAAACCTTGAGGGGTTCATACATCGTAAAGATCCGAAAAATGGTTCCCCCGGAGCGTTTAACATAAGACCAAATACTGGTGTAAAGGCGGGATTCCCGAAGGTTGGGGTTTGTGCGAATGGGAACGGAGGTGATGGCAATATCCTGTTTGCCTGCCTGAATAATGGTTTCCAGCGTATAGGTAAAGCTGGACAACAAATTCAGTCGAAGAGCCGCATCCCGGCTATAAGCCCGGAACCCGCTGGTGGCATCCGGGATTTCTGTTCCAGAAACCAAACGAACCACCCAGCTCCCCAGCCTTTGAAGTTTCTTTTTTGTAAAAGAAAAATGTTGAATATCATCAATGGGCCGTTCACCAATCACCAGATCCGCGTTTCCCTCCAATATGGGGTCAATTAAAGGTTGAATATCCTCCGCACGGTACTGATTATCGGCATCCGTATTCACAATGATATCAGCTCCCAATTTAAGAGAAGCATCAATGCCTGCCATAAAGGCCCGGGCCAACCCTTTATTGTTCGTAAACCGAACAACATGGTGCACTCCCAGCCGTTGGGCCACCTCCACCGTCCGGTCCTGGGATCCATCATCGATCACCAATACCTCCACCTGATCAACCCCTTTAAACTGTTTGGGAAGTTGCTCGAAGGTAATGGGAAGGGTGGTTTCCTCGTTAAAACATGGGATTTGTATGATCAGTTTCATGAGCTCCTTACAAAAAATAAATATCCACCATTAAAAACAGGCCCCAGAGCAATAACGTGAACAATAACGGACGATCGGCCAACAACATTTCCGTTGGAGTACCCTGCACAGCCCCTCCATGAAGAAGATACAGGTAACGGAAAATCCCGAAGAGGACAAAAAAGACGGAATAGATCTGAAAATCACCAACGGTAATGGCATAAAGCGCATAAGACATTACGGTAGAGGCGGTTACCACCGCAATGAGTTGATCTAAAATATACGCATTATACCCTTTTAAAACCTCCCGGTGCAGACCGGGTTCTCCTTCAATGGTCTGTAGTTCGTATCGTCTTTTACTCAAAGCAAGAAACAAAGAAAGAAGAATGGTACACATCACGATCCAATTGGAAGGTTGAACCCCCACCAATACCGACCCCCCAATGACCCGTAAAACAAACCCTAAAGCAATCACCATAACATCCAAAATAATGACCTGTTTGAGCCAAAGGGTATAAAAAATATTAATAATGGCATAGGCACACAAAACCATAAAAAAAGATTTGGATATTATAAAAGCCGATCCTAAACTGATCAGGCTCAATCCCCCGCAAAAACCCCACGCCAAGGATGGGGAAAGCTCCCCGGATGCCAATGGCCTCTGGGCTTTTGCCGGGTGGAGCCTATCGTTTTTCCGGTCGGCTAAATCATTGAATAAATAAACCGCGCTTGCCATAAAACAAAATTGGAGGAACCCCCCAATGGCATTCTGAAGCAGACCCGGCTCCGTCATGATTCCCGCAAAAAACAAAGGCGCCAAGACCAACAGGTTTTTAATCCATTCCCACGGACGGAGGGACAGAAACAAGAGGCGTACATTGGAGGCCCCTCCCTCACTTCGGGTTTCCGATTTTGTTTGATATTCAGACAATGGGTTTCACCGGGTTCATTATTCCTTCTGCTACCCCTTTTCAAAGTGGCGAAAGAGGAAGGGGTCTTTACCGAAAGACCCTTTTATCATACCATTTTGTGCAATTTGTAGAAACCCGCTAAAACAGACCCAGGCCTTTTGGATATACCCTTGGACTTTCGACCCCTATGGATGAGCCCCTTCGCCTTCTTTCATTTCAGAAAGCCGTTTTTTGGCCTGGACCATCATTTTATCCATCAAGGCATGGGGCTTGGCATTTTGCAAAAATAATTGATAATGCTCCCGAGCTTTTTCAGTTGACCCGGCCGTATCATAAAGGGCGCCCAGGCGAAAATGAGACCGGTCATCTCCGGGGTCAATCCGAACCACTTCCTTAAAGGCTTCAATGGCTTTATGGACTTCTCGACGGTTCCCATAAATCATCCCCATCTGAAGCTGCGCTTTATAGTAATCAGGGTCTAACCGAATGGCTTTTTGAAAAAGAGAAATAGCTTGGTCTTGATCACCCTTGTTAAATATCTCCAGTCCCAGGTTATAATAAACTTGAGGTGTTTCCAAACCCAATTGAATGGCGTGACGGTATTGTTGAATCGCAGCATCCGTCCGCCCTTTCTTTTGATAAATCATTCCTAACCTTTGGTAAATGGCTGTTGGAGGGGTTCCTTGGGTCATCCGTTGGGACCCCCTCCCGGCCTGTTTTAATTTTTCTTGGAGTTCCTTGTGGTATCGGAGAGCCAAGAGATATTCCCTTTCTGCTTTATCCAATTCCCCTCTTTCATGATAGGCCAGTGCTAGATTAATATGTCCCATGGGAGATCCACCTGGCGTTTTTCGGTAAAGATCTTCCCAAATTAAAACCTCATCTTGCCAGACTTGATTTCGCTGAACTGTCGTTACCGAAAAGATAATGAGGATAGAGACGAGGACACCGATCATTCCCCTGATAACCCATCCCCTTGGATCCCCCTCCCAACGATTAACAAGGTATTTTGCCAAAAATCCTATTCCTAGACAAAACCCAATAGAAGGCAGGTAGGCCGACCGTTCCATTACCGACGCAGAGGGAAGAGGAATAATTCCCAAAACAGGAACAAGGGTAATTAAAAACCAAATCCCGCTGAATAAAAACCCCGGGTGTTCTTTTCGGTTCCATAGAAGCAGTCCTGTTAAAAAACCGAGAACAAAAAGGGCCAGGAGAAAATTAGTGTTCCCGATATTTAAAACTTTTGGGACTTCATGAAAAATCATAAGAGGATAGGGAACAACCATTAAAGACAGGTACTCCCAAAGAAGAACCATGGCGTTCATCAAACGAACGCCTAAAGGGATTCCATAGATATTTTCCACCGACACCGATCCCATGGCCAAAGAGCGCATGATGATATAAAGGATTCCCACTGCGGCAAAGGGAAGGTAATCGAGCCATCTTTGAAAAAGATTCCGGATCCCTGCCCAAGGTCTTACCCAAAGCAGGTCGTACATTAGCAATATAACCGGAAGGGACATCCCGATTTCCTTTGTGAATAAAGCCATGGCGAATCCCATTACCGAAAAAATTAAAAATTTATAAGACCGGCTGGCCCCTTTTAAATAAAAATGGAAACCCAATAAGGAAAGAAGAAAAAATATCGTTGCAGGGGGATCTGTTCGGGCGGTTACAAAAGCCACAGACTCCACGTGAACCGGATGTACGGCAAACACAAGAGATGCGACCACAGCCATTAACTTATTGCCAAAAATAAAAATAATAACCACATAAAATAAAACCAAAACCAAAAGGTGTGAGATTAAACTGCTCAGGTGAAATCCAAATGGATTTTCTCCCCAAATTAAATAATCTAAACGAAAAAAAAGGCTAACCAAAGGCCGATAGAACGGGCAGTCCTGGGAGGCCCCTTCACAAAACCCCTTAGAAAAATAACTGAGAAAGCCCCCCCCTTCTGTGATTTGAAGATGATTTAAAACATACACATTGTCATCAAATAGAAAGGGCCCATGGAGTGAATTGAAATAAAGGAGGGAACCTAATAAAACCAGGAATAAAAGATGGATACAATTTTCCTTTGTGACCGGGTAAACCTCTGAGTCTTTCCTTAATTTTTTCCCCATTAAATGCTTTCTCATCTTACCGTAAAAAAGGGGTTGCCCAATTTCCGATCCGGGTCCGTTTCAAGTTTAAACCTAATGGAAACCCTTCGAAAGGTCCTATCCTCCCTAAGGGAGGGGGGCTTTTATTTTTTCCCAAGAAATATCCAGGAATGGGTTGTTTGTGTGATGTGGTGAAGGGGAAAAGAAAAAAGATTTGACCTCAACGCATAAAAGTCATCCATTTTGAGTGGGGCAGTCTGAACCATCAGCGGTGCAAGTTCAGAATTTACAAAATGAAAAAAATCTTTAAAAACATGAACAGAAAAATTAACCCGAAAGAAACGAGACCTTTTTCCGCTTTCCATCCCACCGAATATCGGGAATCAAGGCTTCTTTCCTGGCTTCGATCCGGGACCGGTACTTCATCAAATCATTCAGCATGATCCGCAATTCTTCCTCTAGGGAATGTGTGGGTTTGTATCCCAGGTCTAGAAGTTTTTGATGATCCGGGTTGAAATAGTGCTCTTCCATTTCTTTCCGGGGATTTTCCAGGTTTCGAATGGACACTTTCAAACCCAGGTCTTTCCCCACCTTTCCAACTTTTTGAGCTAACTCGGTCGTATTGTAAACTTCCTGAAATTGATTCAATACGCTGTATTCCCCGTGGGCTGGAGGATGGTTAATGGCCAAGGTCAAACATTGCATGGAGTCCCGCAAGGGAAGAAAACCCCTTTTTTGTTTTCCCTTCCCAAAGGGGGTCAAGGGATGGCCGATGACGGCCTGAGCACAATATCGGTTGACCGCCGTTCCGAAACATTGGTCAAAGTCAAATCGGGTGACGAGGCGCTCATCATCAGCCATTTCGTCAATTCGGGTTCCAAAAACCACACCCTGCATAATATCGGTTGAGCGGAGTCCCCAAATTTTGCAGGCCAACATGATATTATGGGAATCGTGAACCTTGGTTTGATGATACCAACTTCCCGCCTGTCTAGGAAAAGGGAGGGTGTCTTTTCTTCCCCGATATTCGATGGTAAAAAAACCTTCGGGAATATCTATGTTAGGGGTGCCGTATTCCCCCATGGTTCCGAGCTTAACCAGATGGGCATCCGGGGAGGTCTCTTTCATGGCATAGAGAATGTGCAGTGTTCCAATCAGGTTGTTCATTTGGGTAAAAACGGTGTGTTCCACATCCATCATGCTGTAGGGCGCTGAGGGCATTTCCCCAAGATGGACAATGGCCTCCGGCTCAAAAGCGCGAAAACAGTTCAACACAAAGTTATAATCTCTTAGGTCTCCCTTTCTAAACTGGAGGTTGTTTCCAAAATGTCCACGAAACGCTTCAAGTCTTTCGGTCATCCGCCGAATGGGTGTCGCCGATTGAGAACCCATTTCCGCCACCCAATCTCTTCTAAGGAAAAGATCGCATCCGCTGACCTCATGGCCCCTGGCTGCCAAATAAAGGGCCAATGACCATCCCGTGTAACCGTCCATGCCCGTAATAAATACTCTCATAGGATTTTAAAAACCCCCTTGTCCGTCTTATGTTTGTTTTTTACCGGTATAAAAACCATTGATGTGCATGATTTTATTAAATTAACCGATTTTTTCAAACGAGTCAATCTCCATTTCTAACCCGAACCCGAAAACCATTTCCCTTGGAACAAAAGGCTAAAACGCGCTATCAAATTTTTTAAATATAAATTAAAGGTTCCCGCAACAAGCTCCGGGGTTTTCAGAGGAAAAACTCAATTCTCAAATCCCCCTACCCCCTTTTCCAAAGGGGGAACCTCAGTGGTCACCCCGCAGCATCCTACGGGGAATAATCAGTAAAAGAGGTTTTGGAAGAGGGACCCCAAAAGTATTTGGAGAAACCCTGAAGAGGTTTAAAAAATAGGGCTTCTTGACATAAGAAAGATCTGAATGTAATGATTACGTATGCCCAAAGTGGTTTTTATCGTTGGGTCTCCCCCATCCGGAACAACCCTATTGAAAAATATTCTTGGTTCCCATCCTGATATTGCGGAGTGGTATGAGCCTTATCTTGAAATACGGTTTGAGGACCTCCTGCAAGACCAAAGGCCCACCCTGCACAAGATCATGGATTTTAAAGACACCCAACCTAACCACCGCTTATTTGTAGAGATTGCAAATGTTAGAGAAGAAAATCCCGGAAAGCGAAAGTCTAAATTCACATCCCAAGGAATCGCTCAAAACCAACCCCTTTTTGAGTCCTTGCTGAAAACTCTGAGTTTTTGGGACCTGCAAAGATGGTAAACAAAAAATTAAAATTCCTATTCAGGGGGGTCATCTCCGGTATTTTTCTGGGCTATCTTTTTTTGAAGGTAGATTGGTCTGTGATGGGTAATGTTTTGGGAACCACGGACATGAACTTTTATCTTGGGTCAACTCTTTTAGTATTTCTGGGGAGTTTATTTTTGGCTTCGAAATATTACCTGCTGATAAAAAACACAATCATCAGCCGCTCCCTTTTTTCTATTATGAAAATTAACCTGATTAGCCGTTACTATGGTTTATTCCTACCCTCGGCGGTAGGACCTGAACTGGTCCGATGGCATAAAATAACCCGAAACAAAGGCGGTCACGCTTTTTTTTTGGCATCAACGATTTTTGAGCGCCTCACATTTGTTTTTCTTTTACTACTCTCTTCCTTTATTCCTTTTCTTTTTTTCAATTCAAATCTTGAGATTGCCCAATTTAAAGCACAACTGTTACCGTTCATTTTACTGGTTTTGGTATTCACCGTTGCTGCATTCTCATTCTTTGTTTTTCCATGGTTCCAATCATTTCTGCGTGAAAAAATTAAACAAATCCTGGGATCCAATGACCGATGGAATTCCACTCTTTCTTTTTTGGACAACTTTTCCATTAACAATATGTCTCTTTCATTGTGTGGTTTAATTTTTGCACTGAGTTTTTTATGGCATTTGTCTTTTCTTGGGCGGATGTTTCTCCTTTTTCTTTCCCTCAATCTCCCTTTGGGTTTTTTTGATGTAGTATGGATGAGCTCGTTTGTGCTCTTACTTCAGATCCTTCCCATTTCAGTGGGGGGGATTGGTGTCAGGGAGGGGGCTTATGCCTACTTATTTACATTGCATCACTTGCCTCCAGAACAGGGGGTTTTAATCGGGGTTCTATTTTTTTCTCAGGAGTTATTGGTGGCTCTTTTAGGAGGAATATTGGAATTCCACGGGAGTGAATAGATTGTTTGACTTTTCAAACAAAGACTCCACGGGTTTTGGTTCTTTTATGAGACTTCATTTCTTTACACAAAAATTAACTCAATATACACCCAAGCTTCCTGTTTTTTTTTAAATTTCAGTCCTTATTTTCGAAGCCATGTTTTCAGAACGGTTTTTGAAAAATTGAGGCCATATTTCCAGTTTTTTCCTTTTTTGCTTTCCCCAGAATATCGGCGAAGAACCGTGATGGGAACCTCTCCAATACGGATCCCTTTTCTGGCGGAATCAATGATGAGCTCTGCGGTGTGGAATTGATCCTGGAGCAGCAAAACATTTTTTAGTGAATCCACATGAAAGGCACGGAAACCATTGGAGCAGTCCGTAATTTTGGTCCCGGCCAGCAGGTTAATCACCAGGTTAAAGGTGTGGATACCCAGCCATCGAACCAGGCTATCCCTCTCATGTTTTCCCAATATCCTTGATCCGATTATAAAATCCGCTTCATTTCTCAATATGGGCCCCACCAACCGTTCAATCTCTCCGGGAAGGTGTTGCCCATCTCCATCCATGGTAACAATGATTCGGGCACCCGCCTCGGTGGCAATATCATATCCCAACCGTAAAGCGGCTCCCCCACCCCGGTTGATCGGGTTAGAAACCACCAAATGGCTATGTTTCTTGACCACGGTCACCGTTTCATCCCGGCTACCGTCATCAACCACCAAAACGCTAACGGGGTGTCCCTGAACGACCTCCGGTACGGAGGGAAGGATCCGATTGAGGCTTTCCGCCTCATCCAGAGCAGGAATAATGACCACAATTTCTTTTAACCTTTCAACGTTTTCATCAGAGAGAAACTGACGTTTTGCCAAATTCCGAACCAGTAGATCAAACTGAATGGATGCTTTCGCATTTTTTCCTCTTAAGCCAAAAATTAAAATCCAAAGGGCAAAGTTGGAAAAAATAAGTAATGTGATCAAGCGGCCGAATTGTTTGTCTTCTAAGGAAAGCATTCCAGCAATAATATTTATGCTGTTGGGGAAAAGAGCCACCAAGACCAAACCCGCTCCCATGGAGGACATCACCAGAAATTCAGCCCGTCGAATCAGGTGTTTCCTGTATCGACTGAATGCCCAGAGAAAAAAGAATGCTCCAAGGATTCCACCCAGAATACGTAAAAATACTAGAGAAACTGCCATTTTATGCCTAAACGTTTTTGGGTCGAGATAAGGGATCCATTAACCCAAAAGCCCTGAGGGGATTCATTTTTTAAAATAGATTTTAAACAATCCCTTATTTTTTTCAATTACCATTAGTAAAAGTATACATCAAAAAGGCTCCAAGGGTAATACGGAAATTTTTCTCCAAACCCTATGTATTTTATCAGTTGAAGGCCTTTTAAAAATCCCTTCTTTTATTAAAATCGCCTTTGAGCGATAGTAGTTTTTTTTAATGGTATCAGTTCTTTACAGCATTTTAGACCATCTGATATAGTTACTCCAATGGTCGCCCTGTTCCCCAAAAAAGAAGAACAACGAGCAGAAGAGGCTCCCGCCTCTGAGGCCCTAACTGCGGGCCCACGGGTGGTCTTACTGGCGCTTTCAGTTCTGGCGACCCTTATCTATTTCAACACCCTCACCTCCTCTTTCCATTTCGACGATGTGATCAGGATTGTAAATAATCCCAAGATCAAACATCTTTCAAACCTTCTGGATATGTCCGATAGCCGCTATATTGGATATTTATCCCTTGCATTGAATTATCACTTCGGGAGACTTAATGTTTTTGGCTACCATCTGGTCAATCTGCTCATTCACATCGCCAACGGATTCTTAGTCTACCTTCTGGTGCAGCTCTTGTTTAAAACGCCCAGGATGCTCTCTTCCCATT